>JAEORM010000289.1 GCA_016840905.1 Candidatus Gerdarchaeota archaeon
AAAAATATCAAAAAAAGCAAATGTCAGTAGTTAATTGTGAGGTTTGCAATCAAATCACTTTTGCTCAACCGAAATATTGTATGTATTGTGGTTCAAGACATACAACCAGCCCACGTGAACCTTTAGTAGATGTTGATCCAATGTATAGAGGAAGAAGAGAAATGGAATATAGAGCGGAGTTAGAACCGACTTATAGTACACAAACAGTTATTTATACGGGCAAAAAAAGAACAGATTTAACTAAAACTAAAAAGATAATTGCATGGGTTGTTGGTATCTGTTCATTAATCGGAATAGTTTTAATTATTTTATTTATGTTAGAAGTATGTAAAGAATTAGGATAAAGAATTAAAATTTCACCATCCTAGAGTAAGACATATTTTTAAATTTACAATTTGATTTAAATCAACTATGAAAGCTGTTCAATTAATTGAAATAGGTAAAGATTTAGAAAATAGAGAAATACCAAAACCTGAACCAAAAGCTGATGAGGTTCTAATTAAAATAAAAGCAGCAGGAATCTGTCATTCAGATGTCCATTATAGAAATGGTGTTTCATCAGTTGCTTTTCTACCCATTACTCTAGGACATGAGGTAGCAGGTATAATTGAAAAAATCAGTTCAAATGTTACTGATTACCAAATAGGTGATCGTGTCTGTGTGAATTATATGATCACCTGTGGGAAATGTTTCTATTGTGTTAGTGGTTCAGAACAATTTTGCAAACATGGGAAGATGATAGGAAAAGATGTTAATGGAGGATATGAAGAATTTCTAGCGGTACCGACTCGAGGTATTTATAAAATCCCTGACTCAATTTCATTTGAACAAGCATCAATTATGATGTGCTCTTCTGTAACATCTCTTCATGCTCTCAAAAAAACACGATTTCAACCAGGAGAAACAATTGCTATATTTGGCTTAGGTGGCCTAGGGATTTCAGCTTTACAATTAGCAAAAGCATTTGGCGCTCGAGAGATTTATGCTATAGATATTGATCCAATAAAACTACAAAAAGCTGAGAAAATGGGAGCTATTTCAATAAATGCTAAAACAGATGATCCTGTCCAAAAGATAATGGAATTAACAAATAATGATGGAGTAGATGTTGCTTTAGAATTAATAGGATTAAAATTAACTTTGGAGCAAAGTGTTAAGGTTTTAGCACGATTTGGTCGATTAGGTATGGTTGGTATAACAAAAGAACCATTTCCAATTAATTCCTTTGAGGCAATATGCCGTGAAAAAGAAATCATTGGTTGTTCTGATCATTTGTTATCTGAATTACCTTTTCTATTTAATTTAGCTGAACAAGGTAAATTAGATTTAAGTGATGTTGTTACTAAAACGGTTCCTTTGGAAGCAAAAGCTATAAATGAGATTTTTCATCAATTAGAAAACTTCAAGGCAGATTTTAGAACAGTCATTGTTCCTTAAATCATTCATTACAAAAAAGAAGGATTTTCTCATTTATTTAAGAAATAGTTCTCAATTTAATGAAAATATTTAAAACTCTTTTTTAAGAATAGAAATAAGGAATAATAAAAGTGTGAATAAGATGGATTTGAAAGGGTATCAAGAATATCTAAAAGAAAAAAAAGCAGCTGAAGAAATAATTGAGAAATATGTAAAGAGCTTAACGGAATTTCAAGAGTATCTTGAGAAGAAAAATCTCACATTAGAGGATTTAGATACAAATAAATTAGCAGAATATACTGAGAATCTTACCGAAATTGCTAAAGAAACAGCTATTGAATTTATCCGAGCTATTTACAATTATGGTTATTTTGAAAAGAGAAATGACTTAATCGAATATATTATTGACATAATAGAATCTCATACAGCGATGGAAAATCTCTATACTAGAATTGCTGAATGGCATGGTGAAGAAATTAGAGATGAAATATTCAAAGGATTAGTAATTCCACTAGTTGGTGTGCATCCTGAGAAAAAGCCTGAATTTACAAAGAAAATACTTAAGCGGATTGAAGAAAAACTTGGTGAAGAGAAATTAATTGCTTTAATGAAACCTTGTCTTCATGAAGGATATATTTATTCCAGAGATATAGAGAAAGATCGGAAAGAATATCATGAAATGGGTATTGATGCTTTTCTAAAAAAGGTTAGTCAAGAACAAATTCAATCTTTTGAAAAGAATAGAGATGAGGGAACACCAGCTTTTGCTCAAGTAGTTGACCAAGAAGTTGTTGATTATGTTAAGAATGATCCAATTTCTGCATTGGGAAAAAGAGAAGGCAATGTCATATATCTAACAAAAGTTCCCTATCAAATTAAGAAATTACTCCATACTGACGATGAACGAATGAAACGATTCTTTGCTTGTTACTGCCCATGGGTTCGTGGTGCAATCAAAAATGGCACTGAAAAAGAAATCTCAAAACATTTTTGTGAATGCAGTGCTGGTTGGTATAAGGAATATTTTGATAAATTATTTGAACAATCGGTAACAATTGAACCTGTTGAAACTGCTCTCACGGGTGTTCCATATTGCAAAATTGCGGTTCATTTACCGGATAATGTAGTTATAAAATAAGAATCAAATAAATCAAAAGGAAGTGAATAAAACTTCCCTTTCTATCTTTTAATTATAAAAAATAAAGATATCCAATCATTTACTGTTATAATGATTATTCAACATTGAATATCTCTTGTAATTTTGGATTCTAAATCTATTATTATCATTAAACGTTAATGACTGACAGAGCTCTTTTAGAATTATTATTGAGAACCTTATTAATCATCTCAGGATCGATACCTTGTTCTCTACAATAAGGAAAGAATTGATCATAGAAGGTTGCATAAGGACGCATTTTTTGATTTTGTTCTTTATTAGGAGTTTCTAAAACATGAAAAGAACCTGAATCTTGACCAAATAATAGTTGATTGAGAAAACCTTCATCAATTATTTTCTTTATAGCAGGAGGATATTGTTCAAAAGTTTCTGCATAAGCAATACCATCAAATTGAATCCACATACCTTTCTTTGCATATT
>JAEORM010000290.1 GCA_016840905.1 Candidatus Gerdarchaeota archaeon
TATCAAAGAAACCCGAGGTGGTTATTGAGGAAGTAACTTTATCTGGTTTAAGAGGACGAGGTGGGGCAGGCTTTCCTACTGGTTTAAAATGGAAATTCACTCGAGCGGAAAAAGAACCTGAAAAGTATGTTATTTGTAATGCAGATGAAGGTGATCCAGGAGCATTTATGAATAGATCACTTATTGAAGGCGATCCTCATGCAGTTTTAGAAGGAATGATGATTGCAGGTTATGCAATAGGTGCAGGTAATGGATACATCTATTGTCGTGCTGAATATCCCTTGGCTATAAAGAGATTTGAGAAAGCTATAAGTGATTTGAAAAAAGTAGGTTTGCTTGGAAATAATATTCTTGGTAGTAATTTTTCTTTTGATATTATCATTAAGAAAGGTGCAGGAGCGTTTGTGTGTGGTGAAGAAACTGCTTTAATGGCTTCTGTAATGGGTGATAGAGGTATGCCCAGACAAAAACCACCTTTTCCATCACAGGAAGGTGTTTGGGGGAAACCTACTGTAATAAATAACGTGGAAACCTTAGGTACTGTACCAATAATCATTAGAAAAGGTCAAACTTGGTATACACAATTTGGTACAAAGCAATCAAAAGGCACCAAAACATTTTCTCTTGTTGGAAAAGTTAAACGAACAGGTTTAATTGAAGTTCCACTTGGAACCAGTTTGCGAGAAGTTATCTTTGATATTGGAGGGGGAATAAAGGAGGATAAAGGATTCAAAGCAATCCAAGTTGGGGGACCATCGGGAGGAACAATACCAGCTGCATTTATTGATGAACCACTGGATTATGAAGAGTTAACTAAATTAGGGGCAATCATGGGTTCAGGTGGAATTGTAGTTATTGATGAAGAAACATGTGTTGTCGATTTGGCTAAATATTTTCTAAAATTCATAGAAGCTGAATCATGTGGCAAGTGTGTTCCATGTAGAATTGGTAATAAACAGTTGCTTGATTTACTAGTAAAGATTGCTAAAGGACAAGGAACTATAGATGATTTCGAATTACTTGAGGAGCTTGCTCATACAATATCTCAAGGTTCATTATGTGGCTTGGGAAAAACAGCTCCAAATCCTGTCATCACTACTTTAACTTATTTTAGAGATGAATATCGTGCACATGTGTTAGATAAAATATGCCCAGCCAAGGTTTGCAAAGATCTATTTGTTTACCAAGTGGATTCTGAAACATGCATTGGTTGTCAAATATGTAAGCGGCGTTGTCCTGTTGGAGCTATTACCGGGGAAAAGAAAGAGATTCATGTAATCGACCCTGAAAAGTGCATTAAATGTGATGTTTGTTCAGCTAACTGCCCAGCAAAAGCAATAAGAAAAATCGATAAGGTGAAGGTAATTGAGCTTAGTCATTAATGGTAAAAGAATAGCATTTGAGGATGATAAAACTATATTAGAAGTTGCTCGAGATAATGGAATCTATATACCTACCCTATGTGCTCATGAGAGATTGCCTTCCTTTGGAGCCTGTAGATTGTGCTTAGTTAAGGTTCATGGAGCTGCTGGTTTCATGAATGCTTGCACAACAAAAACTAAACCTGGAATGGTAATTACTACAGATAACCTTGAAATAAAGCAATTACGAAGAGCAATTTTTGAATTAATCCTTTCAGAACATCCAAGTAGTTGCATGATGTGTTCACAAGCAGAACATTGTGATAAATATAATTCAGGTATAATGAAAGCAGGATCAATTACTGGATGCAATACTTGTCCAAATAAGGAAATCTGTGAAGTAAGACAAATTGCTGATTCGCTGAATTTTAAAAGCATACGATTCCCTCTCCTCTACAAAAATCTACCTTTGGAAAGAAACGATCCATTTTTTGATAGAGATTATAATCTGTGTATTCATTGTGGAAGGTGTGTTCGTGTTTGTCAAGATGTAGAAGGAGCAAATATCCTTGCTTTCACTAAACGAGGTCATAGTACAAAAGTTGGAACATCATTTGAAAAACCACATATTAAAACCGCTTGTAAATTCTGTGGGCAATGTATTGACGTTTGTCCAACAGGTGCTTTATCAGCAAGAGGTCAAAAATGGTACGAAGATGCAGAAAGATCAGTTAGTACAACTTGTGTTTTATGTCAGAAAGGTTGTCAATTTGAAATGGATGTTAAGTGGGGTAGAATAGTAGCACTTAGACCTGATCCGAATTATAAAACCCTCGAAACAGGTATATGTGTAAAAGGTAGATTTTGCCTACCAGTTATGTTAAATGATATGGAAAGAATAAGATTTCCGCGAGTGTTAAAGAATTTTAAATTATATCCTACAAATTGGGATGAAGTTGCAACCAGCGTTGCAGAAATTCTTGAAGAATATCCACCATCAAAAATAGCCCTCTATCTTACTCCATTTATGATAGATGAAGCAGATTATATTTTCAGGAAATTCGCGGATCAATTAGAAATTTCAACAATTCTAACAAATCAAGATGATTTGACTCAAATAACCAAAAAGGGAATTAAAGTTCTTTATACTACAGAAGGTATTCCTGGAATTGAAAAATACAAAAGCCTTGAAAAAATCATCTTTCAAGAGGTATTCCCTTCAGCAGGTTATGAACACGCTACAATTGTTCTCCCAGCTGCAGCTTTTACAGAAGAAAATGGAACAATTACAACAACACGTGGACTTATGCATTTACACAAGGTGGTAAAAGCTCCTGATCTTGTACTTGAGGATTGGAAGATTGTGGTAAAAATTGCTCGCGAACTAGATCTTTCTGGTTTTCAATATCTTGAAACAGAGGAAATAAGAAACGAAATGGATCGGGTGAAATACACACCAACAATACGCATGATTGAAGAATATTATTTGAAATATCGAGGAACCCCAATAGCTGAAAAAGTTCCTGATTTTGCAATTCTATTAGAAGCAAGAAAAGACAGAGAAAAGCCTTGGTGATAAGAATGTATGAAATAATAGAAAAAATAGAAGTGGTACCAAATATACACAAATTAGTTATTTATGAACCAAATGTTGCAGAAAAAGCTAAACCAGGTCAATTTGTTATAATGATACCTGACGAATTTGGTGAAAGAGTTCCTTTATGTATTGCTGATACAAACAAAGATACTTTTACTGTCTTTGTGGTTGAATTGGGAATTTCTTCTGCAAAAATTGGTCAATTGAAACAAGGTGATAAACTGTATAGTATTGCTGGACCTTTAGGTATGCCTTCAGTAATTGATAAATTTGGCACAGTTGTTTTAGGCGGAGGGTGTTATGGTATAGGTGCTATTTATCCTATCGCAAAAGCACTGAAAAAACTAGGAAA
>JAEORM010000291.1 GCA_016840905.1 Candidatus Gerdarchaeota archaeon
ATTTTAGTTTAAGTATCATTTTAATGTTAATAATTATTACACCATTAACTTTTGCTGGCAATATCTCAATGAATGTTGTTCCAAATTATCAAAAACAAGATTATGGATTAAAACCTGGAATGACTTTAGCAGTCAAAGGGAATGTCTTTTCAACTTATGATGTAAATGGTAATATTTCTACTGATTGGGAAAATGAGCTGGATGAAGAAATAGCTTTTCTTAAGGAACTTCATGCAACCCATGTCAGATATGATATTCAATCACAGGGATTAGATAACGCCGAAACTATTTCAAAATTAAATTCAGGTCTGACTAAAATAACTGATGAAGGGATAGGTTTAATTCTGCAAGTTGCTAGCGGATATGTTTTTACTAAAAAAGAATTAATAAACACTATTTATGACGATGCAAAATTCATAGCTGAAACCTACAAACCAGAGTATATGATTATTTACAATGAAATTAATGGAGAACTTGGTACATATTTATCAGAATCAATTGATTATTTTAATTGGTTGCCAGAAATTACCAATGTTACTTCTGAAATCAAAACATTAAGTCCAACTACAAAAGTTGTTACTACATTATTGGCATCTAAAGATGGCTATGATATCTTTAACGAATTACTAACAAATTCCACCCTTGATATTGATGTCGTTGGGATCGATTTCATTCCCGTACTATTTGGCTGGCGTCTAAACAATCTATTAGAATATGGTACTATTTATAAAAACACTACAACAACAAAATCTCTTTGGATTAGCGAAATAGGAATGGAATCATTCAATTTTGGTGAGGATGCTCAAGCTAAATTCTTAGGTAAAGTTCTTAGCAAAGCATCTTTAGCATCCGAAATGGATGTTGATGGTATCTGTATAATTAGTTTAATCGACAATATTGGTATAACAATTGATCGTGGAATAACCAATCATCAAGGTTTAGTTTATTATAATGGTCATAAAAAGAAAGCCTTTGAAGCAGTTTCTTATGCTTTTGGCACTATTTTAGGGGTAATTTAATTAAATAGAAATAATAATCTTTGATTTAAAAACATAAAGTATAAAAAGACGTTAGAATTAGAGCAAACGTTAAATGTTAAGATAATTTAGTATTCAGCTGAAAGCTGGAGGGTTCTATAATTGAGCTTCCGTGAACGCAGATATAAAACATCAACCGAGAAAGAAATAAAAATTAGAATGTTAGATTGGACTGACCTAAATGGAATTACTAAATTTCATGGTGAGTTATATGATAGCAATTATTTTGATTCACCACCTAATACTACTTTAGAAGTGCGGTATGTATTAAGAAATCTCGAAGCACGAGAATTAGCTGGTGGTTTAAGCTTAGTAGCAGAACATCAAAAAGAGATTATCGCTGAAGCAACGCTTGAAACAAGTATTTTCGGTATTCCAGTACAAAAACACATAGGGAAAATATGGTTGGTCGTTCTTCCCGAATGGAGAAGATTAGGTATTGGTACCGAATTAATTACTGCTTTAGAACATTATGCTATCCGTAATGGTATCCTAACCTTATGGACTCATTTTGAACGTGATTGTGAAGTAGAAGAAAAATTCTACTGTGAAAAACACAAGTACGTTAAAACAGGTCTTGTAAAGAAAGCATTGCTTAAACAAAACAAACCTAAAGATCATCTAATTGTTCAAAAGGAACTTCCTAGAGAAGGAATATAACCGTAATTTTTGAGTTGTTATCCAACAACTCACTATTCTTCTTTTCTTATCATTTTATTCTTTTACAGTGATATAATAAGAGATAAAAAGAGATACCGTGGAGAAATGAGCTCATTATGATTAGGTGAAAATAGAATGACTTCTACTGGTTCAACAAAATCAAAAATCGCTGTAATTACATTAATCCAAGAAGGAGCTGCAAAGATAGGTGGAGAACATGCAATGCTTTTCCCATATGTCGAACAAGTGATTAAAGCAGCTAAAACTGTTGGAGATAATTTAGAAATCATTCCTTATGTTATTAGTCCCCGACCAAAGAAAATTGAGTTATTACCTCAAGTAGAAAAACTCAAAGAATCAATGGCTGAAACAAATGAAGGAAAAATGATTCTTGTTTCAAATGGAGCTGCAACACCATATGCTGATCCCTGGAATTGGGAAAGATATGGTTACGAAGCAAACAAAGCAATATTACGAATCTACAAAGAACGAGGTCTTTCAGGAATTATAATAATGGCACATGGTTTTGCTAGTATTCCAGCAATTTTAGATATGAAAACTTCACAAGATAATGGAGAATATGGTAGTATCCCAATATCTTATTATTACATTACTCATTCTTCCTTTGAAGAACACAAAGATAATCGCGTTCAAAGAAGGTTGCTAGAACGAGAAATTCAGAATCATGCAAAAATGATTGCTATTAGTCCTTATATGGCAAATCATCTCGAGCAAATTGGGATGGTTAAAAGTAGCGAAAATGCAATCCCACTTTATAATGCTTTGCCTGAAAATGGTTGGTTTTCAATTAAAGTACCAACTGAAGTAATAACAGAAATGGTAAATGAACGCAATGAAAAAATCAATCAAGGACCATTTTATGGGGTACAATTACCTCTAGATGAAATAAAAACAGGTAAAAAAGAATTAGTATTGTACTTTGGTAGAGCTCAAACCTATGTGAAAGGAACAGATGCTGTTATTGCTTGTGCAAAAAATGATTCAAAAAGACATTACCTATTAATTTGCAGTGGTTCTGTTGATGAATTAAAATGGCATCAAAAGCTTCTAACAAATACCATCAATGTTACCCTCTCATGGGAGCATAATTCAAAATTTGTTTTAGGAACAGTTCAATTGACAGAAAGCCATCCTCAAGCTAGAATATATGCTCTATTCTTATCACGTAAAGAACCAATGGGTTTAGTAAGCAGAGAAGTTATTTTAATGCAAGATAATGGTTCAGTATTGCCAATTGTTTCAGGAAATTGTGGATTTGATGATAAATGGCAAGAAGAATATAGTTTTGTAGTAACAAATCCTAGTTTTTGTGAAGACGATCTTCAAAAGTCAAAGGAAAATTGTAGTTTAACTTTTGGCAATGATATTTTTATCCATGATGGTTGTATCAAAAATACTTTGGAAGCTTTAGATAAATTAAGTTCAATGTCATTAGATGAATTACGTAAAAGAGTTGCTGAATACAAACAAGCAATCAAACAAAACTATTCACAAAACAGATACTGGTCATTCTATTTAGAAGCAATTGCTAAGAATTTACCTGAATATCAAAAACTTGTTGATGAGAAAATTCTCGAAAATAAACTACAAAAAGTGCCAAATGTTTAGCACTTCTTTTTTTTCTTTTTTATTGTATCAAATTGCTGATAGGCATAGATTTATTTTCTAATTGAAAAATCCAATTAAATTGACAGAAATAGATGAAATAATTATAGTTTAATTTCAAACTTACAATATTCCATATCATTAGATTCGTTGAGGTTTATCAAATGGACAAAACTGAAAAATCAGAATCAGATACCATTGAGAAAAATACTGAATCTTCTCAATCTTTAAAAGATTCAAAAACCAAACCTGACGAACTAGCTGATTTTCAAAAGCGACTAATTGATAGTGAAATGAGAGCTTTAGGACTTTTTGAATTAACAAATGATGCTATTTTCATGATTGATTTGGCTGGTATTTATATAGATGTTAATCAAAGAGCAGCTGAATTACTTGGTTATAACAGACATGATATTATAGGTAAGCCTATGATAGATTTTATTGTCGAAGAGGAAAAAGAAAGTTCAAAACAAAAATTGAGTGATCTTTTAGCAGGTAGGATACTACCAATCTATATGAGACGCTTTAAAAGACGGGATGGAACAACTTTTCCTGCTGAGATAAACGCAGCTATAGTTCAAGATGAAAATGGAAATGCTCTTTATATTCAAAGTGCTGTTCGTGATATAAGTGAACGAATTGAGGCTGAAGATCGATTAGATAGAGAAAGAAAGGCTTATCACTTAATTGCTGAAGCATCTATTTATTCAATTAACATTAAAGATTTATGTCAAAGAATTGCAGAAGGAATCACTTATTTATTAGGATTTGATGCATCATCTATACGATTATATGATCCCGATACTCGCTTGTTGATTCCCTATGCTCATATTGATAATGTAAAAGGAGGAGATGCTCTCGAATTATTGCCCCACTCAATTGACAGCCCAACACATGTATTTGCTTTAGCTGCAAGAATTAAGCGTGCTTTAGTAGCACCAAAATTCGAGGATAGATCACTACTTGCTCCTTACCAAGAAAGTATGTCAAAATTAGGTATTACTGGATTAATTACTTGGCCTATACTTGCTGGTGATAATGATTTACTAGGGGTTTTTCAATTAATATCTTATAAGCAAAAAGATATTCCCGATGAATATATGATTTTCTTCGAAACAATTGCTAGATTACTAACTGTTGCTATTGAACGAAAACGAGCAGATGATGCCCTAAAAGAAAGTGAGGAAAAATATCGTTCATTTGCTCAAAATTTCCAAGGAATTGCTTATCGTATGAAAGCTGATTGGACACCTATCTTTTTCAATGGTGCGGTGAAAGAAATAACAGGTTATACCGAGGAAGCATTTGTTACATGGAATCCTCAGTGGGGTTCAATAATCCATCCTGATGATAAGAAAAGAGTAGAGGATTTAGAAAAATATCTTCAAACAGTTCCTGGCTTCATTTTTGAAAGTGAATATCGTATAATTAGAAAAGACAATCAGGTCCGTTGGGTTTATGACATTAGTCAAAATATCTGCAATGAGAATAATGAACCAATCTATGTGCAAGGAGCTATCTATGATATTTCTGAAAGAAAACGAAATGAAGCTATGCAAGAATTACATCATAGTTTGGGTATTTCATTAGGTTCAATAAGTGATTTAAAACAAGCTTTTACAATTGTACTTAATTCAATTTGTTCTATTGAAACAATAGAATTAGGTTGCATTCATTTAGTAAACAGCGAAACAGGCTTTTTAGATGTAGTAGCTAATCATGGATTAAATAATAAATTTATAGAAAAAATATCTCTTTATGAATCAAATTCAGCTTTCACTCGAGCAATAATGACTGGGAAACCTGTTTATAGTGATTACAA
>JAEORM010000292.1 GCA_016840905.1 Candidatus Gerdarchaeota archaeon
TAATAAACCAAAGTACGACATTAACCTTAGCAAATAATGATGAAACCATTAAATCATCATGGATTAAACACCCGGTAGTTTTAGATGGAAAGTTAACTAGTAGTCTTGAATGGAGTGAATGTCATACTTATTCATTTATTCTAGGAACAAATGATGGCAATGATCCGCCTTTCATTTCAGCATTCATTTGGGCAAAAAACGATGCAACATATCTATATACAAGATTCTGGATCGAATGGCCAAAGACACAAATTAGCTCCAATGATCAATCATTCCTATATTCTCTATGGGAGACCGAGAATAATGGCACTATTATTATGAATAGCGATGCCGCGTGGATTAAACAAAAAGGAGGTTCCTTGGATATGTGTAATTACAGCATAGGAACTTGGGTCATAGATACATTTCTCGGAGGAACCACAGACGTAGTAGGATATGGAAAGTATGATGGTTTTGCCTACTTGTTTGAGTTCAGAAAAGAACTTAATTCCAATGACGGCGTTGATTGGGTTCTTCAACCCGGACAAAAAATAGGTTTTGGAGAACCTTCTTCGGCATCTGACAAGTTGGTTATGGGTTTCTGGGATGAATCAACAAACACCATTCTAGAAAAACCTATTTCATTGATTTTATCCACAGACCCAACGATTAGAGTTAGTGTTGGAGGAGAACTATCACCAAAAGTGGAGGTCAAACAATACCGCCTGTTTTTGATAAGTCTATCACTACTCCTAATTACTTCCATCATTGGCATAATAGGGCTAGAGATTTGGAGTCGAAAAAGAAGAAATCAAATAGAATTATTCCTTACGTATAAACATACTAAGTTACCCGAAACCGCATTTATAGGTGAAGATACTAAAAAAAACCTCAATGATGTCTTTGTAATGATATCAATGTCTGCGTGGGATAAAATATCTAACATCAGCAACAAAATAAGTTCCAGGCTGGCAAATACATCAATTGAAGAGATAAAAAAATATTTAGAGACATTTGATAAGGAAATGCTTCCTTCGATATTATTGAGTCTAATATTCATATGTCTAATATTAGCAATATTGTTAATTATAACTGACAGTCATATTATTGAGGATATATTCTATCCCTATGTAGTAACTCCAATTACTATTGCTATTAAATAGGTGTAACTAAGGGATACATAGAATAAAATAATATACCTTTTCTCATTTCATGATACAATTTCTACATGTCAAATCACTGCCTGGAAGATGTAACTAGAAAACTCCACTACTTCATAAGGCAATGGCTTACTTTTTTTTCCAACGATGAAATAGTAAAAAATCTAAGTGTGTTAAATCTAGAATATGACGAATTACCGGAAGCACTTAGAGAGCAGCTAGAATTTTTCGTCGAAGAGATAATGGACGGAATAGATCCTCTAATAGAAGAATCTTTAGTTCAATCAGAAAGATATAAAATTCTACCACAAAATTTGAGAAATGAACTAGAATCAGACAGCTTTTCAGCATTCAAATATAAAGAAAAACTTGAGGAAGCATTTGAATGCCAGAAGGCATTGAACAAAATTAAAGATGAATTAAAACAGAAATCATTTCAAAGAAAATACTGTAGCACTTGTGAATTATTAAAAATGATTCAATCTAATTGCAGCAAAATCTTGTTTAAGTAAGATATTACTTCAATTTATAGTACACCATAATTATCTCCACATAATTAAAGGTCCAACTCCTCCTTAATGTAGCGAATATATTTTTTCAATTCAGATATACTCTCTTTTGAAGGGTTTTGGAAAGCTTGTTTTCTATACTCATAAAGCTTCACCCTTACCTCTGAGAATAGCATATCATTTAACTCTTTTTTGATTCTTGTGTCATTTTCGAGATAGTTATTTCGACTCATTTTACCTACCATTTAGTTAATAAAAGTAAAACTATTAGTTACCACTCTTTTCGGTTCTTGGTTACAAAAAATAATATATGCATTTAATCATTATTGACTGCTACATCCTTTTTAGATTTCATTAGGCGTATACTATTTCTATTTTTAGTATCAATTAGCATTTTTATCTGGTTAAGAAAAAAGTCTAGTAAATTTTGAAAAGACCTCTTCATATCATTTATTTTCTTTTGGAGATATTTAATTCTGTAATAAACATCACTTTTTCCATTATAGGTAAGCTCACTTTTTTCTAGAACACAAAGAAACTCATCCTTATATACGTCATAATTAAACTCAGCAGATCGTCTTATACTGTTTTCTCGTAATTTAAATCTGAGTCGTTCATCTGTAAGTACGAGCACTATTTTTTCTATTGCCTCATCTTCCGAGTTATATCCGAATCCGATTTCTCCTTCTCGACTTCTAAAAATGTCCTGCCATGGTCCACCATCTTTTGGAACAATAGGGATACATCCTGCACTCATAGCTTCTAGAAGACTTAATCCAAAAGCTTCATTCGATTGTGTTGAAAAAATTATTGATGATTCGGTAATAACTTGAATATATTGCTCTCGATCAGGATTTAGAATGATTCGTAAATTTTTTAGATCTTTAGACATCGCTGTGATTAGATTCGTATTTGAAGTTCTAGGTCCCATTAATGTGAAATTATACCGTCTTAGATTATGAGAAATAATTAAAAGTTGAGTGAGGTTCTTTTTAGGTGTAATTCTGGCAATTGTAAGTATTTCACCTGATTTATTCGATGTGTATGAGTATGGTATTGGTTGGATAAAGGGGTGTATCACTATAGGCTTTTTCTGATATCGATCTAAAATCTTCTGAGAGTTGTAATATGAATTTGTTATAAATAATCCAGTGCAATATTTTTGGTTTAATTTTTTAAATATTCCTTCATAAAGCGGTTTGACATACTTCCAAAAAGGGATGTCGTATTTATTATCATTCTGGCCA
>JAEORM010000293.1 GCA_016840905.1 Candidatus Gerdarchaeota archaeon
ATACCTCCAGATGCCTCACCACAAGCATAAAGACCTCTTACTGTTGTTTCTTGTGATTCTGGGTCAACTCGAATTCCTCCCATTACATAATGAGTTGTTGGACCAACTTGCATTGGTTCTTTTGTAATGTCAAGCTGTGCAAGTGTTTTAAACTGATGATACATTGAAGGAAGTTTCTTTTTTATATAATCAGGATCACGTTGAGATGCAATATCTAAAAAAGCTCCTCCATAAGGTGAACCTCTTCCAGCAGTAACTTCCGCTAAGATTGCTCTTGCTACAACATCACGAGTCAGTAATTCAGGTGGTCTACGAGCAGTCTGATCACCTTCTACCCATCTTTTCCCTTCTTCTTCTGTTTCAGCATATTCGCCTTTAAACATATCAGGAATATAGCGAAACATAAATCTTTCTCCTTCACTATTTCGTAAAACGCCACCTTCTCCTCGAACAGCTTCTGTAACTAAAGCACCTTTAACTGAAGACGGATAAACCATTCCTGTTGGATGAAATTGGATAAACTCCATATCAATTAAATCTGCACCTGCATCGTAAGCTAATGCATGACCATCACCAGTGTATTCCCACGAATTAGAAGTTATTCTAAAGGATTTTCCTATCCCACCTGTAGCAATAATAACCTTTTTTGCTTGCCATAATACGATATTTCCAGTTGGTCTGCTATATCCAATTGCCCCTGCTACATGATCACCATCTTTTATCAACTTTGTTACAGTATATTCCATAAAAAATTCTATTTTATCGTTATGTACAGCATGATCTTGTAAGGCTCTAATTAATTCTAAACCTGTCCTATCACCAACATGCGCTAGACGAGGAAAAGTATGTCCACCAAAATTTCTCTGATTGATTTTTCCTTCTTTTGTTCTATCGAAAACAGCTCCCCATAGCTCTAATTCTCTTATTCTTTCAGGTGCTGTTTTAGCATGCAATTCTGCCATACGCCAGTTGTTATGTAATTTACCACCTCGCATTGTGTCTCTAAAGTGAACTTTCCAGTTATCACGTGGATCTGCATTCTGTAAAGCAGCAGCTGCACCACCTTCAGCCATTACGGTGTGTGCTTTACCTAGTAATGATTTAGTAACAACTCCAACTTTAACACCTTCTTGAGCTGCACCAATTGCGGCTCTTAATCCTGATCCTCCTGCACCAATTACTAAAACATCAAAAGTATGCTTTTCAATTTTTTGAAATTCTTCATCAATATTAAAATCCATTTTTTATCCACCTATATTATAAAAAATATCATTCCGGAGAATAATCCTCCACTTACTAATCTAATATAGAAATCAGCCAGGAGAACTGTTGTAATAGAAATCCAAAACCAAGTTCCATGTCGTTCATTCAATCTTGATACAATTTTCCAGCCTTTATATTGAACTTTTTTTATACCTGAGCAAGAATAGCATTCGGTTCCTCCACCAATTAGATGTCTAAAAGCATGGCATGATAATACATATAATGTTAAAAATAATGAATCAGCAAGTAAAATTAGTGAACCTAATCCGACACCAAAATGATCCACACCGCCAACAGAAAACAAAAATGCAGAAGGTAGCTCAATTAAGTGGATGATCATCAATACAAAAGCAGCATAAAAGAAATATCTGTGAAGGTTTGATAAGATAAATGGGAACAAATACTCTCCGCCATATTTCCCACGTCTAAAGGAAACGCCATCAACGGCACAAGCTGGAGGATTACCAAAAAAAGATCGATAATAGACTTTTCTTGCGTAATAACAAGTAGCTCTAAATCCAAATGGAGCCCAAATAGTTAACAAAGCAGGTGTTAAAACCTCTGGCCAACCAATTGCGTTTCTAATATTCTCAGGTATCTCTAAACCAAATAAAGGACTAACATAATGAGGAAGAGCTGCTCCTATACTCGAGGATATTGTTGTGATAACTTTATAAGATTTATCTACTCCTAGTAGCGTATCAAAGGCAAATAATGCCATAAATGTATAAATACTGAATATAATTAATGCTAAACCACCTAAAGTAGGTGAAAACCACCAATTATCTTTTCGTTCATTATTAAATGATCCTTTAGTAAGTAAAGGATTAGATGTCGATGTTGCCATTTATAATTCACATACCTTTATTATTTTAACTTTACAACATGGTTAACTTAATTTTAAATTAATAACCAAATTCTTTATAATTTTCAATTTTAAGTTAAAATTGTTTCTTATTTATATCTCCATTTTAGGTATAATTAACTGTTTTTGCTCTTAATACTAACTTTTGTTTATAAATTAATATAAAGACCAATTTATTCTTTTTATTAACGATAGTGAACTTAAGTGGTTCTTTCCAAAGAGAAAAAGAAAATTAATTTAAAAAATGAAGAATAGTTGAATAATTGAATAAAAGGTAGAAAAAGTAAAATTATCTATTAAGAAGTCTTAAAAAAATTATTTCTTAAATGATGCATATTTTGATTCGAGGTTGGGATCTTGCAAAGTCTCCATAACATATTTACCGAATTCTTCACCAGTTACACCTGTATCACGGCCAGTTACGACTTTTTTCTTTTCAAACTCTGCACAAATCTCTAAAGCCATCTCTAATTTCCTTGCCTTTTCTACATATCCTATATGATTCAATAATAATGCAGCTGATTTAATCATACTTGATGGATCTGCATATTTTTGTCTCCCTTCTTTAATCATTTTTAAAGCTGATCCATGAATGGCTTCAAACATTGCATAACGTTTTCCAACATTCGCTGCTCCTGCTGTTCCTACTCCACCTTGTAATTGAGCAGCTTCGTCAGTAATAATATCACCATAAAGATTAGGAGCTACGATTACTCTAAAAGAACTTGCTCTAGCTGGATCAATTAATTTAGCTGTCATTATGTCAATGTACCAATCATCCCATTTGACCTCTGGGTAATCTTTAGCTATTTTTTCAGCAGTGGCTAGGAACTTACCATCTGTTGTTTTTATGACATTTGCTTTTGTAACAACAGTCAACCTGTTAATATTATTCTTCTTTGCGTACTCAAATGCAGCTCTGATTATTCTTTCTGAACCTTGAGTAGTTATAACTTTAAAGTCAATAGCTAAATCATCATCTATATTGATACCTTGAGATCCTAAAATGTATGCACCTTCTGTATTCTCACGATAGAACATCCAATCAATATTCTTTTCAGGAACTTTCACTGGACGGATGTTAGCGAATAAATCTAAGTCACGTCTCATAGCAACATTTGCACTCTCTATATTTGGCCAAGGTGATCCTTTCCAAGGAGTTGTAGTTGGCCCTTTCAAGATAACATGACATTTTTTAAGCTCTTCAAGGACATCATCAGGAATAGCTTTCATATGTTTAACTCTATTCTCGATAGTAAGTCCTTCTATGGTTCTTATTTCTACTTTGCCTTCTTTTATTTCATCAGCAAGTAAAAATTCTAACACATTAACAGCATGACTTGTAATTTCTGGACCTATTCCATCGCCTCCACAAGCACCAATTATTATAGGTTTAAGAGTGGAAAAGTCAAGCCAATTAGGTTCAGCTTTAATTCTTTCAATTCTTTCTAATTGTTCTTTGACTAAAGCTTCGATATGAGCTTTAGCTTTATTATATTTTTCTGTACTCATAAAAAATCACCAAAAATTTCCTTTTGCGTTTTAATAACTAAATAAATAAAAAAGGTAGAGCTAAAATATTTTTAGACTGAAATATTATTTAAAAAAAAGTTTAAAATTACAAACTTTCAATATAGCTCTTATAGGCTTGATCATCCATTAATTTGGCCATTTCCTCATCAAACTTACTTGGTTTGACTTTTAACATCCAACCTGAACCATATGGATCATTATTCACGTTTTCAGGTTCGTCTTCTAAACCTTCATTTATTTCAACAACTTCTCCTGAAATCGGTGAAAATAGATCAGAAACTGATTTTACAGATTCGATTTCTCCAAATACAGCATTAAATTCTACATTAGATCCTTTTTCTATATTAAATCCAACATATGTTATATCTGTTAGGGAATTTTGTGCATAATCAGTTATTCCAA
>JAEORM010000294.1 GCA_016840905.1 Candidatus Gerdarchaeota archaeon
AGTAGGCGTTTGATCAGTGGCTTTGACAGTATGGGTCGAAATTTTGAATCATTTGTATCTGGGATTAGTAATGTAGCTGAGAGTCTCCCACAAGCAATCTCCAATTTATCTGAAGGAATTTCATCAGCCATTTCAAGTATGAGCGAAAGCTTCACTCCTCCATCTTCAAGTGGTGGTAGTAGTGGTTTTGGTGGAGGATTCAGTGGTGGAGGTGGCGGTGGTGGTGGTGGAGGAATAGGATAACTCCCAAAAAAACACAGAAAAAAACCTAACTTTTATGTTAGGTTTAACATTCTTTTTCTCCTATTACCAAAGTCTTAGTAAATTTCTCACTTAGAGTTTGATTATTATTATTACGCCATATCGCTATTAATCCAACAATACCCCAAAATGAAAAGTCTAAAATACTCCATAAAAAGCGTTTTGTGCTTAATTTAAGATCATCTTTTTCTAATGGTCGTGTTACTCCTTTTTCTTCATCAATAATAATAACCATTTTTGCTTTCGTTACTCCCATACCTAATGTTTGTCCATTATGCTTAATTGGATAAACGACTACGTAATAGAAAATGGCAAATATTAATCCCATGGAAAATAGTGGTGTTATAACCCAACTAATAATTTTCATGATCTTTACCAAATTGAAATTATAATTTGATATGGCTTGGAAATATATTAAAATCATAATTAATGGAATAATTTCAAAAACTAAAGTTATTAAAAATAAAATTCCCCAATCTATAATTGTCATTAGAATTCTTTTTCCAATGGTTGGTATATTTGCAAATTTACTTACAGTGATTGATTTATCTTTTACCATATTATCCTCTCAAATTCTCTTATAGTAATTGACTAGCAATAATAAGCAAAAAAAGATTTTGGAAAAAAATAAAATTAAAGAAAGAGTAGATAATCTATTCTTTCTTAGTTGTAGTTGTCTTTTTTGTAGTAGTTGTTTTTGCTGCTGGTGCTTTACCAGGAACTATTACAACAGTCTTAGCAAGTTGGTCGCCTAATCTTTGTCTATTTGGATCATTTGTCATAATAAAGTATCCAACAAGACCAAATAATATACCATCAACACACATTAAGAACCAACGAATCAATAATGGTAGAAAATCACCCTTTGCTATTGGTCGAACTTTAGTCTTTGCTTCATCTTCAATAACAGCGATTTGTATATTTTGTTTTTTCTTACCAAATGTTTGGCCATCATGTTTCATTGGGTACCAAATAAAATAGAATAAGGCACCTAAAAGACTTGCGATACTTAATAAAGCATATAGCAAGCCTGCAATGATAACTAATGTTGCAGCAGTAGCTAACCATTTATCATAATTTATATTAAATGGATCAGCATAAGCTTTAGTTGTTAAAGCTGTAGCAATCCAACTTGGAATAGAAGCTAATAATTCTAAAACCAATATGAATACAAACATAATTGCCCAATCAATAACACCTGCAATGATACGTTGCTGAACAGTAGCTAATTCAGCTTTGACTGTTTGTTTTTTTTCTTCACTCATGTTTCAATTACACCCTATTTTTAAGGTCTAAATCATAAGAGATACACTTCTATTAAAAAAAACTTTTGGCAATAACATAAACAAATTAATCTTTTTTTTCATTATTTGTTCATTTTATACTTAATTTTGGAAAAAAAATGATAAAAAAAGCATTTTCAATTAGTAGAATGGAATAACATTTAAAAATTTAGAAACTAACAAAATCTAAGATTCAAATCTATTAATAGGACTCATCAATAAACGTTTGGTGTACAATATATGGCAGAAAACACACTAGATGCTGGAAAACCTTCAGCAAAAACAGGAGATAAAAAAGATCCTGCAAGTATTGAAGCAAAGAGAACTGGTTGGAAGAATGCCTTTTTATGGTATTCTTATGATGCTGCAGATACTTATTTTTCACAATTAATTATTAGTATAGCATTCACTCCATTTGCTTTAGTATTAGGTATCTATCAATTAGGTTGGACATATGAAAAATCCTTTATTATTGTGTCTGTTTTTATGGCAGCCTCAAACTTATTGATTGCTGTTTTAGGACCAATAATGGGTGCGCTTTCTGATAGAGTTGGTAAACGGAAAGGTGCAGTAATTATAGTTGCAAGTATACTAATCGCTACTTCTGCTTTAATAACAGCTTGGGTGAACTTCTATTGGGCATGCATTATGTTTATGATAGCGAATTTCTGTTATCAGGCAGGCAGAATGTTTTATGATGCTCAAATTCCTTTCTTAGCAGAAACAGAAAAACGTTCAGTTTTACAAGCTGTTGGTGGTTCACTTAGCTTTTTCGGTTCAGTATTTGCTGTTCTTACATCTATGATTGTTGGCAAATTATTAGGTGGTTGGGAACATATCGATACTGCTGTGTGGGAAGCTGATCCTGGTTATTATGATGCTTTAACTTTAAATGATTTCATCAACCTTAGATGGCTCTTCGTTATTGGTGCCGGAGTAATTTTGGTGATGTCTTTCCCCTATCTCTTCCATAAAGAAGTTGAAAATCCCCCTGAAGAAAAAATTACTATGAAAGAGACCTTTAAACACTCATTCAAGGACTTTGGTATTACTGCTAAAGAAATTCTTAAAGATAGAAATTCTATTCTATTCTTCTTAAGTTGGTTCTTTATTACTGATGCTGCTAATACTGCAATAATGTACATGGCGGTTATTATTCAAGGTGCTGTAGGATATTCTTCTGCTGTTACAAACTATGTTATTTTTGCAGGCATTGGTGGTAGTCTGATTTTTGCCGTTGTTACTGGGTTCTTTATGAGAAAATATGGTCCCAAATTAACCTTCATTGTAAATGGTATTAGTTGGGCAATAGCAATTGTTATCGTAATCTTTTCTGGATGGCAATATAAAACAGAATTTATTGATAGTGCTTGGGTTATCCATGCTTTGCCTAAATGGCCAATGTTCATTGGAGCATTCTTTATTGGCATAGGTTTTGGTGGTATCTGGATTATCGGTCGCCAATTCATTATGGTTTTAGCCCCACCCTCAAAACTAGCTCAATATGGTGGCTTCCAGAAAATAGCTGGTCGAGTTAGCGCCATTGTTTCACCATTACTTTTCTCAGCATTTATTTTCTGGTTTAGTGGATCTATGGGAACACATAATGCATATCGGGTTGCCTTGCTTCAATTGTTTGTATTCTTTATAATTGGAGTAGCCTTGCTCTTCTTTATACGAGATCCTCATAAGCGATATTTGCAAGGTGAACGTTCACCATATCCGGGAATTTATGATAGAAAGCAGAAAAAATAAAGGCTATTTTTTTAGCCTTTCCACTTTTTTTTATAAAATTAATGGTTTTCCCTCATCAAGTAATTTTAAGCATTCTTCATAAACTTCTACTGCTTTTCTTAAGTGAGGTATTACTATTGACCCCCCTACAATTAATGCTACATTCATAGCTTCAAAAAATTCTTCTGTAGTTACCCCTTCTTTCACACAATTAATGACATGATAAGTTATGCAATCATTACAACGTAAGACAGTTGATGCTACCAAACCAAGTAATTCTTTCACTTTAACCGATAATGCGCCATCTTCATATGCCCTTGAATCCAAAGCGAAGAATCTGGTTATTTGTTTATTACCACTAGCCAAAATTCTTTCATTCATTTTTTCTCTATATTTTTTAAATTCCTCGAGTTTTGACACTATTTTTCACTTCTTATCGTAAATTAGTATTTCAATATTGGTTATATGAATAGAAAAGTTATTAGTAAAACTTTTTTTGTTAATAGAATTAATGTATGTTATTGTATATTTATACTTGTGGAGGAAAAATCAATGGCACGTACTGCTTTAAAATGGATTTTTGGTATCATCCTTTCTGTTATAGGTTTTTTTGTTGCAGGGGTTGTACTATATGGTTATTTCATAAGTGGAGCTAATAGTCTTGGAGGTATGATTTCAGGAGTTGTTCTTGGATCCATTGCTTTTATTCCTGGGATTATTTTGATCATTCTTGCATTAGCTGATGGCGGGAAGAATCTTTTTGATGTTAGGGTAGCAAAAATTTTGGAAGAAAATGATCGTATTAGTCCAATTGTTTTGGCTGAAAAAGCTAACACTACTGAAGAAAAAATCATGAAGTCTGTTTCTCGTATAATAAATAAAGGATTAATTATCGTTTATTTTGATAAAGCAACAGGAGAATTTGTAACCCAAGAAGGAAAAGCAATTGCTACTAGAATTCTCGGTATAATTGAATCAAAACGAAGAGTAACATTGGAATTACTTGCAGCTGAAACAGGAATGACTTTTGAAGAAATTAAACGAATAATTGTTGGAATGGAAAAAAGAGGATTATTTGATGGCACATATGATTGGAAAAGTGGAAAGATACTTTCAGCTGAAGCAACACGCTTATTAGCTCGAGCAATAACTAATTGTCCTCATTGTGGTGGTAATTTGCCTGAACCGCCATTACCTGGAGAAGAAATTAAATGTGAATTTTGTGGTGAAATAATTACTGGAAAATGAACTTACCAAAGCTCATTTTCTATATTTGTTTTAACATCAAAAATGCATCAGAATTATCATCATAATAATTCTTTATTGTAGTGATTTTTTTAAATCCATATTTTTCATAAAATTTGATTGCTGGTAAATTGGTTGTTTTTACTTCGAGTCTAATTGATTTTATAGGTGTAAGTTTAATTGTTGCTATTGTTTTTTCCAACAATTGTGAACCAAATCCTTTGCGTTGATAGTCTGGATGAACTGCTAGGATCATTAGATGAGCTGTTTTAATTGAAAACACCCCAAAAATAACGAATCCAATAATTTCTTTTGGTTTTTGTTTTTCAAGAACATAAAAATGTTCTATTTCGAATAATGATTGTATTATTAATGGAACTTCATCACCTGGAAAGCATATCTCACTTAGTTCAGCTAACTGATTAAAATCATTGGTTTTTACATGTCTAATAATTGTATCTAATTCTTTCATGAATGCATATTAGATTTTCTTTTTATAGGAGTTTTCTTAATGACTTTATATTTACAGCAAAGAATTTTATACTTCCTTTACTATTAAAATTGTTAGTAATTATAGAACAAATTGTGAAAAACAACAAAGAAAAGCATAATGCTTATTTAGGAGTAAAAATTCCTCAATTTGTATAAATATAAAACAACTGCTTTATAGTAGTTTTTCAATAATGGAGTCTAAAAAATGTCAGAAGAAATTACCGAAATCCTAAACGATCTTAATTCATCAGATGCAACAAAAAGGGTAAAAGCAGCCAAGCTTCTAGGAGATAAAGGGGATAGAAGAGCAACTACTGAATTAATAATGACTTTGAAATCAAATCCTGATGTTGCCACTCGTGTTGCCTGCGCAGAAGCTTTAGGAAAAATCGGTGATCGGGAAGCAACGGAATTACTAATTGATACTTACAAAAATGATCCAGATAAGAAAGTAAAAGCTGCAATGTTAACCGCATTAGGTGAATTAGGTGACGATTTAGCATTCGAAACACTTATGACAGCTATGAAAGAAGAAAAAATAATAAGTATAAGAGAAGCTGCAACTGAAGCACTTGGTAAACTAAATAATAAATCAGCTTCAGATGATTTGCAAAAGATTGTTCGAACAGAACCTAATTCAAAAATAGTTGTAGCTGCAATTAAATCCCTCTATTTGCTAGGTGAAAGAAAAGCATCCAATCTTTTCATTGAAATGCTCAATTCCTCTGAAGATGTAGGAATTAGAACTGAAAGTGCATCTGGTTTGGGAAGAATCGGTGGTAGAGCAGCAATTCAACCTCTTGTTAGTGCTTTTAATAAGGAATCAAGTGATGTTGTAAGGGAATCTATTATCGTGTCACTTGGAAGAATTGCTAATACAACTTCTGTTGATATTTTAGCAAATGCATTAAAGAAGGATCCAAGTCCTATTGTGAGAAAAAGTGCCGCATGGGCTTTAAGAAGAATTCGTGATAGTCGAATATCAGCTGCTTTGATGTCTCAATTAGATAATGAAACTTTTGAAGCTGTAAAACAAGAAATAATTACTTCGTTAGGTAAACATAAAGAGCGAAAAGCAGTAAACGCTATAATTGATGCGTTACAGAATTCAACTGATGAACAAGTAAAAAGATCAGCTGCTATTGCTTTAGGAGATATCAATGATAAGAAAGCAGTAGAACCATTACTTCAACAATTGGAAACTGATAAAAGTGCAGAAGTTAGAAAATACTGTGCATGGGCTTTAAGTAAATTGAAAAGTATAAATTCAAAAGATCTTTTAGTTGACCTTCTAAATAAAGAGAAAGATGATGAAGTAAAAGAAATGATTCAAAATGCCATAAATGCAATAGATGATGCAATAGCTCAAGCAGAAGAAGAAGCACGAAAAGCTGAAGAACGTGCAAGAAGAGAAGAATATTATTATTTCTAATTGATTCAATCCCCAAACGGGGATTCCTAATTTTTATCCGAGTTTTTCTTGTTGATATTGACCTATTAATTCACCAAATGATAAACCATCTTTCATAGCAGAAGTAAAGCTGATCTTGTAATTTTCGCTATTACGAACTCTTTCTAATTGCTCTGGTACTTTTAAGAAACGATATCCTTTCTTACGATTTTTAAATTTCACTGCTAGGATAGGTTGGAAACCTAAGCGAGTGGCAAATTCCATCAATCCTTTTATTTGAGTTCCATCAAGATAGAGGATATCCCTTTTTACAGTTTTTATTTCCAGAACAAAGAATTTTCCTTTTTTGACAGACCCAGCAATTAAATCTGGTCTTGGCAAAACTGTTCCTCCACCAGATGCAGGTGCTCGTAAAACCGCAAAACCTGCTTCCCAAAAAAGATGAACTAGATCACGCTCAGCTCGAATACCACTTGAGGACATAATAAATACCAAGAAAAATTTATCCTTCAAGCATAAAAATCTAAGGGAAATATAAACAAAGGTATCATTCGGGTAAGGATAAAAGTTATTTATAGAAAGAGACAGATTATAAAAGGTGAATTTTAATCAATAAAATGGCTGGACTACGATGACCCCAAAAAAATAACCGTTGTTTAAACAACGGGGAGCGCGTATACGGGGTCGATCGCAATCCAGTGCAGGTGAACAGGTCTCATAATTGAGACCATTCGAACAAGGTCTCTCTTGTGAGAAGCGTAACAGATTAGTTTTGAGCTAATTTCTTGATCATATTCACTGTAGCTATAACATCTTCAGCAGGTATACCTATACCATGCTTGTAGATTACTATTGATCCTTTGTTAGTCACTTCAGCATCAATTTTAGCTCCAGTTGGTAAGTCAAGATAACCTTTGAAATATCTTATTGTACCTTGTCTACGATAAATTGACCATTCGGCGGAATCTAGGATTTCACCACTTAATTCAATTCTACTCAAACTTGGATTTTCTAAATTGGCTATTCGAACAGTTTTAACCATGGATGCATCACGACATAATGTAGTCATTGCATTTTCATCCAAACTTACACGAGTAAACTCCACTCCTAACATATTTGTTAGTGGTAATAATCCCCTCCTAGCTACCCAAGATGTTCCTCTGCATTCAAGATATTTCTCTTTTACATGAATGATATATTCACATTGCCCTTGAGAGTATATTACTTGAGGTTTCATAGCACCATCTTTCATCACTTGAACATTAACGGGTTGACCAATAGTATAGTAAACACTGATCATATTGCCATCTGTATCGACATCTGAAAATCCTTCATAATATTTTCGTTCTTTAAATTCTACAGGCATTTCTTTTAATTTATTAACAATTGAAGCTGTGCTTTCTAATGAACCACCATTAATATTGAAAATACTTAAACGCAAATACATGTTTCTTGGAATAATTAAACCATTAGTTTGGAGAGCCATGATTTCACCTTATTTTTTGAATTTCCTGAGCAAGTCGAGACCTTTTAACTTACCTCAGTTTCTATTGGAAGTAACATTATTAACTAACTTGCTTATAAAGTTTACTGACCTCAATTTCTAGTGGAATGTTCTTTTTAAAACACAAGATGTTGGGAAAATAGGAAAAAAATGATTGAAAAAAAGAGACTATGAAAGGACAACCTTTTATCATTGAATGTTACATATCAATTTATGAGGAATTTCTTATGGCATTAAAGAAATTGAAAGGAATGATCTGGGGTCGATTCATTACCCTAGTATTGATATTTGCTATACCAGCGTTCTTCGCATTAATTGTAGCTGGTTCTGAGCTTGGTTGGTTTCCAGAACCCATTATTACTTATGAAGCATTTACACATTTAGGCCCTGAAACTTGGAATATCCCATTCATGACCGATGCCTGGGCAAAAGTATTTTGTTGGGGTTTTCTACCACTTTTCTTTAGCTTACCTTGGGTAGCTTTTCTCTATATAGATAGGAATAGAGTTGCCGAAACATTTGATAACATGGGTCGTGCTATGAGAAGAGTAAGTATTGGCTTAAATCTATTTTATAGTCTAAATGCTCTAATTATGTTTATTTTCTTTGTTTTGCCTTTTGGTTCACCAATTATTGGTGTTTTTGCATCATTTGGTTTAATTCCATGGGCAATTAAAAAGAAAACTGGTCGGAAACTTCCTCTCTGGCTTGTCTTTATTCCAGGTTTACTGCTAGCAGCAATACCTATTGTACTTGCTATTGGCTTTTGCACAAATTATGGTGCTATCTGGAATAATCTTTGGGGTTTCTGGTCAGGAAATGAATTAACTGGCGTAACAACTCTTGAAAAAGCAGGCTTTGTTCATTATGTTTGGGGTTTTGGTTACTCAGTAGCTATTGGAGCAGTTTTTGCAGGATTTGCTAATTTCATTTATGAAGGAGCTTCACAAATTGATAGAACAACTCAAAAACCAAAAGGATTTCTATACATTATTGAATTCTTAATTGCTATAGGAATTTTTGTTGCTTATATCTTCATACCTTTAGGAAATACTCGAGAAATTATCTTTTATGTGCTTAGCGGAATAGCTATCTTTGTGGGTCTGCTTGAATTCATCTTGAGATTCTTTAAGAAAACCAGAAGAAGTGATAAAGACAATGTTCCAATTGGTGCGTATGTAATGGTTCCATTATTCCTTGCAGCTGATCTTGCACGATTAGCTGGAACAAGTGAAATTCGTAATGGAATAATAACTGGTGCTTTAGGACTTGTTTGTGTCGTCTATCTAGGTTTATTCCTTCTGGCATATTCATATGCAGGTGAAACTTATCCTTCTCGGTGGAGTAAAAGTCGAGATGATGACGATGATGATAATGATGACGATGATAGCGATTCATCTGATGATGAATACTAATTGCTTAGGCAATTAGTTTTTTATTCTTTTTTTTAAGCTATTTAATAAGAAAAATTATTATTACTTTATGAGATGGTTACTTCCTCTAGGTAATCATATGTGAGGTATATTTGAGTGTCCTGGTCTCAAACCTATAATGACTGCTATCAAGAAATCCTAAAAGAACTTCCTCGGTTAAATGGTATTGCTGTAGGATTCAATACTAATGTTGATGCTTTAATCGAATTTAATTCTTCTTTAATACTCGAATTAATTGGTAAAGTAGGTTTAGATGGAATATCTCTTTATGAAAGAATTCTCAAATGGAAAGGTTTTATTGATAAACCAGCGGATTTTGTGGTAGGTCTTTGTGGCTGCTTTGAGAAAGGGAAAGCTAGTGAATGGTTAATCCAAAATGATGAAACATATCATTATCTTCTCAATAATTTGCCAGTTCCAAATTCATTTAGATTAGGTGGTCAAGCTGGGATAATGGCTAATATCTTAGCTGAATTTGGTGTTCAAAAAGTAATAGTTCATTCAGCTACACTTCCTTTTCAACTAACTAATCTGTTTTTCAAGAAGAAGAATTTAGTTATTCCGTATTACGATAAAAAAGGCAGGTTAACGTTCATCAATCCTAGAAAATTAAAGATTGAAGATCAACCATTATTTTTCCATATCATAGCTGAGATAAAGAAAAATGACACGTTAATTTTTGGTGATACCATAAAATGGAAATGTCCTCGTGATAATAGATTCATTGCTACCTATGATCCTCCAAACTTTGAGATGCAAATAATGGAAGCCTTTCAAAAGGATATAGAAGTTATAGCTGATAGTGTTAGTGGATTTATTATTTCCGGCTTTCATATGCTTGATCAGAAGAGATTAGGTAAACCAGGATTGACTGAAAAAATAAATAATATAATTTCATTAATAGAACGAGCTAAAAAGCAAAATCCATCTTTATTAGTACATCTCGAATTAAGCAGTACAAAAAATACGTTTATTTTAGATCAAATTTACAAAAATTCTCAAACTGGTGCCTATTGGGATAGTGTAGGATGTAATGAACGAGAGTTAATTGAACTTCTTAGAGCTGTTGGTGAAAAACGACTCGCAAATGATTTGAATAAAAATTTGCAACAAGAGAATATCCTTCAAGGATGTCTAAAGCTTTGTGAAAAATTAAATCTTAAAAGACTCCATTTACATCAATTTGGTTGTTATATTTTGATAGTAAAAAAAGAATTTGCTCTTGATAAAGAACTTCACCGAAATTGTCTCTGTTTTGCATCATTAGCTGCCACTGAAAAAGCATTAACAGGTGAAATCTTACAAGCATATAATCTAATTTTAGAACAATCGACTCTTGCTGATAAAATTTCCAAAACTTATCGTGAATTAACAAGATATATTACTTCCAGCGAATCCTACATAAAAGTTAATTTCATTTCAAGCGGTATTGCTGAAACACCAGAATATCTTATTTGTGCCATCCCATCAATTATAGTAGATAAACCTGTTTTTACTGTAGGATTAGGCGATACGATTTCATCAACTGCTTTAGCAGCAGAATTAGCATTAAGAAGGAAATATTGGAAAAATAAAAAATAAAATAGTGAAAGATATTCCTATTTTATTTTATCAAAGTTAGTTGGTTCACGTAATGGTTCCGCATCAATTTCCAAATGGCTTATTTTTCCATGAAAATCAGCTCTAAAGGTAACAAATTTTGGAACACCAAATCCTCCTAAATGCTCGATTTTGATGATAAAAGTATCATAATTATAATGTTCAATGGATACTTTGGAACCTTTTCCATAACTTGCCAATAGTTGATTATTTTTTAATGAAAATTCTAATTCTCCATATCCTGGATGTTGATATACTCCAATAAAATCATCTAAAGGATGCGATGGTTTCATAATTTCCTGTTTTTTAGCTTTAGATTCTTCAAGATTTTTTTTAGCAATCGCTTCATTTTGCTTTATTACAAATTCTCTTATTTCATCACCCCATTTTGCAACATCCAATCCAAGTAATTGATCAACCAAATAGAAATTCAAGTAAAATGGTAAATCACTTCCAGACGTGTTTGAAAAAATAATATATCCTAGGTTATTTTCTCTTAGAAATCCACCATTAAACAAAATTCCGGGACCAGTTCCATAGTGTTGGTTCATTTTTACTCCTCGATAGTTCAAAGTCCACCAGCCTAGTGCAAAACCATAATTTTGTACATAATTTTTCTCGGGGAAAAATACTTCTAATGGATTTTTATCTAATTTTTGCATTATATAGAGTTCATTTAATGTTTTTTCAGAAATTAATTCTTTATTAGAAACTTTGCCTTTGTTTAGATGAAATTGTATCCATTTACTTAAATCATCTAAATTTGAATTGATGCTCCCTGCACCTGCTGAACCCATTTTTAGATCAAGATACTCTTCCAAGATATACCCATTATCAGTTTCTTTATATCCATAGGTGAAATTTTCTTGCTTAAAAACTTCAGTGATTGAAAAATTGGTATTATTCATACCTAATGGTTTGAAAATACGTTCTGTAATAAAATCAAAATAATTCTTTCCAGATAATTCTTCAACGAGTTTTGTAGCTGTTATGAAATTTAGATTTGAATATTTATGTTGCTTTCGAAAACCATAAACAGGTTTTAGATGAGGTAGTTGTTTAAGAACATCTTTGTAATTCCATTCTCCATTCATATACACAAATTGATGATGTGGTAATCCTGTAGTATGAGATAATAAATCTCGAAGATTGCATCTCTCACTAGCAAAAAGATCATATAATCGAAATTCAGATACAACATCTCTAATTGGTGTTTCCCAAGTAATTTTCCCATCATCCACTAACATGGCAAGTGCTGTTGCTGTGAATGATTTTGTATGGGAAGCAATAGGGAAAATTGTTTCAGTTGTAAAAGGTTTTTTATTAGAAACATCTCTATACCCAAAACCTTCCTTAAATAAAGCCCCCTTATCTGATACAACTGAAATTGCTAAACCAGCATTAGGTGATAATTTGAGTTCATTGTTTATATATTCATTAAATTTTTCAAAATCAATTTGATTATTTACTTCTGTCATAATTGTAACCACATAATGTTTGGTTAATGAAATAGTTCAAACATTTAAAAGTGAAATTCACTAAATGAAGACTCAAAAAGAGACCACTACTTGTGAGGTCACAAATTGTGACCAATTTTAGGTTCTATAATAATGAAACATCTCAGCATATTATGTTGATAATATTTACTCTTTTAATAAACATAGTAGATATGATTAGATGGTGGACATAATATGGAATCACACAGCCCTGAAGATGATATTAAAATCGTTGTAACCGGTCCATACAACGCAGGTAAATCTGAGTTTGTACAGAGATTTGGTTCAAAACCAATTAATGTTGCAGTTAATGGAACAACAGTGGGTTTAGATTTCACACATGAGATGATAGAAAATTATCATGTCCATATCTTTGGCACGCCAGGTCAAGACCATTTTCAAGATGTCCAACAATGTGTTGCCCGTGGTGCTATGGGAATTATTATGGTTATTGATAGTACTGATCCATCTACATTCTCTCAAGTGGAGGCATTAACTAAAAGAATTAAGGCTGTATGTGGTCGAGTTCCTCTTGTTATCTGTGCAAATAAACAAGATAAAGACGGTGCTATATCTCCAGATAGAATTAAGCAAATGCTTGATTTCAAAGGAAAGGTGATAGGTACCTCAGCGCTTCATGGTGAGGGGACAAAGACTACACT
>JAEORM010000295.1 GCA_016840905.1 Candidatus Gerdarchaeota archaeon
AGGAATAGTAATAGCAAACTTTCCTGGAACAATGGATGAGCTAAAGAGCAAGATTGGTATTAAACAAAAAGCACACTATTACAAAGTAGATGCTACTAAGATTGCTAATGAAGAATTAGGAAGACCGATAACAAATACTGTTATGCTTGGAGCATTGGTAAAGGTAGCAAAGATAATTGACCTAGCTAATGTCTGTGAAGCAACTGCTGAAAGATTTCCAGGCGCAATCGGTGAGAAAAACGTAAAGGCAATAAAACGAGCCTATGAAGAGGTCGAAGCAGAATGACAAAAAACACCCTAACAGATAAAGAAATGCAAGAATGGATAACAGATAAATGGGGCTACGAAAAACTACCAATGGGTGGAAGTGTTCCATATGCTGGATCATCAGCATTCTTCAAAACTGGCGATTGGAGTGCATTCAAAGCAGTAGTAGATAGAACAAAATGCACAAAATGTACAACATGCTTCTTCCTATGTCCAGATTCAGCAATAGAGATGGATGAAGAAGAAATACCAGTAATGAATTTTGACTATTGTAAAGGTTGTGGCATATGCGCACAAGAGTGCCCATCTGATGCCATTGAAATGAAAGACTTGAGCAAATAGGTGATTAAGAAATGACTAAAACTGCTGTTAAACCTGGTAAACGTATTGGTATGACTGGTGACGAAGCTGTTGCTAACGCTGCTGCAGTTATCAATCCTGATGTTGTTGCTGCCTATCCTATCACCCCTCAAACTATTATTGTTGAACATTTCAGTGATTTTGTTGCTAATGGTGAAGTTGATACCGAATATGTTTGTGTTGAATCTGAACACAGTGCTATGAGTGCTTGTGTTGGCGCAAGTGTTACTGGTGCAAGAGTTTTTACTGCTTCTGCCAGTCAAGGTGTTGCTTTGATGTATGAAATCCTTTTCATCGCTGCAGCTTCCCGCTTACCTATTGTTATGGCTGTTGCCAACAGAGCTCTTAGTGGTCCTATCAATATTCATGGTGAACTTACCGACCAAACTGTCTGTCGTGACACTGGTTGGATTTCTATGTTCTCTGAATCTGCTCAAGAAGCTTATGATACCACCTTCCTTTCATTCAAAATAGGTGAACATCCTGATGTTTCTCTTCCTGTCATGTTTGGTTTAGATGGTTTTATTTTAACCCATGCTCTCGAAGGTGTACATCCTTTAGATAGAAATTTCGTTAGGACTTTCTTACCAGATCGTGTTATGAAATATCCCACTATGCCAGGCAATCCCGTTTCTTCTGGGTTATTGGCTCTCCCTGATTATTACATGGAAGTCAAGTACCAACAAGAGTTAGCTATGAATGCTGCTCGAAAGGTTATTCCCAAAGTCTTCAAAGAATTTGGCGAATTAACTGGTCGAAACTACAAGATGGTTGAAGAATACAAGATGGAAGGTGCTGAGACAGCCCTTGTTACTATGGGTGCCTTAGCCGGTTCTACAAAATATGTTGTTGATAAGCTCCGAAGTGAAGGTCAAAAAGTCGGTATGCTAAAAGTGAAGACTTTTCGCCCCTTCCCTGGCGAAGAAATAGCTAAAGCATTAAAGAATGTTGAAGCTGTTGGAGTCATTGATCGAGATTTAACCTTCGGTTCTCCTGGTCCAGCATTATACTCTGATCTTAAGGCATCCTTGTATGACTACAAAGATCGTCCACAAGTTTTTGGTTATGTTGCTGGTATTGGTGGTCGAGATGTTAACGTCGATGAATATGAATACATCTACAAACAAGTGCTCAAACATAAAGGAGCAGAAAAATCTGTTCCCATTGAATGGGTAGGTTTACGTAAGTAGGAGGACGATGAAAAATGGTTACTACTGAAGAATTAAAAGAAGTAAAGATTGCAAAAGCAAAAGATTTAGTTAAAGAGAAAAACCGCTTAGCACCAGGTCATAGACTTTGTGCTGGTTGTACAGCTGGAACAATTGCTCGTTGTGCTACTCTCGTAACAGATCCCGAAAATGTGACTGTTTTCCATGCCACGGGTTGTATGGAAGTTGCTACTACCATTTATCCCTTCACTGCTTGGCGAGTACCATGGTTCCATAATGCTTTTGAAAATGTTGCTGCAACTGCTAGTGGTGCTGAAGCTGCCTATCGAGCAATGGTTCGTAAAGGTACATTAGAAAAAGTACCTGATATCATTGCTTTTGCTGGTGATGGTGGTACCTATGATATTGGTATACAATCACTTAGTGGTGCTCTTGAGCGAGGTCATGACTTTGTGTACATTTGTTATACAAATGGAGCTTATATGAACACTGGTATCCAACGATCTGGAGGCACACCAATGTATGCTGCAACTACAACCTCCCCAGCAGGTTCTGTTATTCCTGGTAAAGTACAATGGAGAAAAGATTTAGTAGCTATTGCTGCTGCTCACAAAGTGCAATATGTTGCTACTGCTTCACCAGCTGCTCATCGTGATATGATGACCAAAGTCCGCAGAGCCCTAGATGTTGACGGTCCAGCATTCATCTTGGTTGATATGCCTTGCCCAAGAGGATGGCGTTTCCCTGAAGAACAATCTGTAAAAGTTGCTCAATTAGGAATTGATACTTGTTATTTCCCACTATACGAAATTTATGATGGTAGAGAATATGTCCTAAGTGCAAAAAGTAAAGCAATCGCTAATAAACCTGAAAGAAAAGTCCCAATAGAGGAATATCTTCAAGGTCAAGGTCGATTTAGACACTTATTCAAACCACAAAAACGTGACGATCTCATCGCTCAATTCCAAGCAATGGTCGACCAAGAATGGGATTACTTGCAAAAATTATGTAATCTTTAATTGAACGTAAAAATCAACCGTTCTCTTCTTATAAGAGAATTGGTTGTACTATTTTTTTTTATCATTTTCTTCTTTTGAAACCCAATTTAGACCTTTTTAAATAAAATTACTCGTAGGTCTCTTCGAGAAATATGATTTCTCCTCGCGGAGGTCTAAAATTAAAATGATGAAACTTTGGAAAAACAAACGATTGGGTTTATTCATCCTATTCGGATTAATGATATTACTCTTTGTGACCTATACAGTAACTATCGGTCCACCTGAGGAAGCGCCACCATTCTTAACACCTGGTCCTTAAATTTCTCGAATAATGAGCCGAGGTAAAATCTGAAAAAAGTCCTTGTAAAAAGGCGCTTCTTTACTTATTTTTTCTTTTCTTTCTCTAGCATAGAGCCTTCTGCATTTAGGACCATAGTTTTTATCAATAAATCAAAAACTTTCTTAATAGAATCACCCGTTTTAGCAGAAGTTTCAAGATAAGGAATCTTATATCCAACTTCTTTGGATTTTTTCAGAGCATAACTTTTAGCTTCTTTGGAAGTAACTATTCTGTTCTCCAAATCAATTTTATTTCCAACAATTATTAAGGGAATACCCTTGCAATTTGCAAGAGCTTCTGTAATCCATTTATCTAAATTCTCAAAAGAATCTTTCTTGGTAACATCGAAAACAACCAAACCACCAAGAGAACCACGATAATATAAGGGACGAATTTTAGAGAAACGCTCTTGCCCTCCAGTATCCCAAATTTGGCATTTTATTCGTTTCTCATTCATGACTAATTGTTTGATTGTGAAATCAACACCTATGGTCATCTTATAATTTTCTTGGAATTTATCAGTTGCATATCGATAAGTTATAGCTGTTTTTCCTACTGCTCCGTCACCTACCACAATTGTTTTGAACAAGTAATCAAATCCTTGGCGAGGAGCGATTTCATCCAATAGTTATTCCTTCCTTAACTCTAGTCTCTCAAACTTAGAATAATCTTTCTTTTTCGTGCATCTAATAAAAAACCTTTGCTTTGAGGATATTTTTTACATGAATAATTTCTTTTTATGAGGTAAATATATTTGCTAGTATTATTATTATTTTCCTACTAAAAGTTAAAGAATGATAATATCAATCTGTAGTAAAGGAGACCTAAAAGATATTATGACATTGGATAGTATAGATTTAGATGCTGGTTTGTTTGGTGGACCTGGTGATAAAATTCTTCTCCCCTTAATGGGTTACCCCTCAGAACGGGATGCTATTTTTGTTGCTCTTACTGCAGCTGAATATTTTGGTATTAATTTATATATTTTACATATTACCAGTAAATCTTCGAAAATAGAGGATTATTTTCTAAATGAAATTAACAATATTAAACGACGTGCTGCAAAATTAAAAGTTAATCTAGAAATCAATATTCTCGAACATCCTAAATGGTATGCTCCTGATTCAGTCATCCTTAATGAAATAACAACTCTGGCGCCAAAATTGACTATTATGATGAGTAGACGAAAGGGTCTATTCCAACGTTTATCTGGGAGTATTGCGGAGAGGGTTGCAAGGAAAAGTCCTCATTCTGTTATGATTATTAGATCACCGATAAAGGATTGGGTAACTTATGGTTCACAAATTTCTCCTAGAAAAATAATTGTTCCTATAGGAGGAAGAACTAATTGTGAAACTTCTGCTGTACAATTAGCAATAGCTATTGCTAATGCAGGAGAATCTCAAGATGCTGATATCACTCTTCTTCATAGTATCATTGTTCCTGAAACAGTACCCATTTTAGATACTGATAATAACATGTTTCATGCTGAAGAGAAGAAATTCATCAAATTAGCTGGTACATACAGCACGATGCTCATGTTCCCAATGAAAACAAAAGTAATCGTTGGTAGGGATATTGGACGATCAGTTAGTCAATATATCAATAAGGTGCAAGCTGATCTAGCTATTATGGGTGTTCATTATGTTCCACGAAAATTCTTTGGATTATTTGGCACAGATACCAATGAAATTTATAATAATAGTGAATGTCCAGTTATGGTAATATTCCACAAAGAGCAATGTTAAGATTAAAAATTAAGATTTGATATGTTTCTGAATGAAGGGTAAGTTTTTAAAACCCATCAAGCATTTTTGATGAAGCATGCTATTCTTGAATCAATTATTATATTGAAGGTTATTTTTATGGTTAAATCAAAAGGTGTGAATAACGAAGAAATTCAATTCGTACCTAAAACAACTATTGATACTAATAATTCACATGAATCAAGCACTATTGGTATAATTACTGAAAGAGAACTTTCACGTGAGTTAGGATTTAAGGAAGCAGTAAGTATAGGTCTTGGTGGAACTATCGGAGGCGGTGTTTTTAGCGTTCTCGGAATAGTCGTAGGTTTTGCAGGTCCTGCTGCAATTCTTTCTTTTCTGTTTGGAGGAATCCTTGGAGTGTTATTTGGCTATTCTTATGCTAAATTATCGGTTACTTATCAATCTGCAGGTGGAAGTTACACTTTTGCTAAAGCAGCGTATGGGAACAAAGTAGGAGGTATGTTTGGGTGGCTTCTATGGATTGGGTATTTAGCATCATGTTCACTTTACGCTTACACTTTTGGAATTTATTTTGCTCATTTAATAGATATCATTTCACCTAATGACCTTGTTGAAGGTGGATGGATCAGATTGATTTTTTCAATTTTCTCCACTTTAATAATAGTACTTTCAACGTTAGTTAATTTAAAGGGAGTAAAAGAAACGGGTAAATCACAAAATATCATTGTTTTAGCAAAACTCATCATTCTATTATCTTTTGTTGCCATTACAATACCTGCAGCTATTAAAGGCGCTGGAGAAAATCTAGCTGACTTCTTCATAGGTTTTGATGGACAACCTACTGATAATATCATACAAGGATTGGTGTTAGCTGTAGTTGGAACTTCAATTCTTTTTGTAGCATTTGAAGGGATGGAACTAATACCAAATGCTTCAGAAGAAATACGAAATCCCGAGAAAAATATTCCTCGATCGATTTATACAACAATAATTGTAGCATCAATTATTTATTTATTAGTAGCATTTACCACTTTAGGCGGAACTAATTATACCGAGTTTGCAGGGGATTCGGATAAAGCTGAATATGCTTTAGCTTATGCTGCTCAACCAATACTTGGTGTTGCTGGTTTTATTCTTATTACTATAGGAGCTCTCTTTTCAACCGCTAGTGCATTCAATGCATCTTTATATGGTTCTTCCAGATTAGCCTATGTTATGGCTCGAGAGAATGTATTTCCCAGATTCTTTAGTAAAGTCTCTACTAAAAGTCGAGTGCCTTATATCAGCATTCTATCAATAAGCGGAATTATACTTATCATGACCTTAACCTTGAAATTAGCACAAATAGCTAAATTAGCTAGTTCCATCTTTTTGTTATTATTTGCTATTATGACTTTATCAAGCTTAATTCTAAGAAAGAAGATTAAAGCTAGATTTATTTTCCCCTTCTTAGGTTTCATAATGTCCTCAGGATTATTTGGCATTTTTATCTGGGATTTAGTTAAAGAAGTGATTGATGGGGTAGAAGGGGCATTAACAACAATTATCCTCTTACCTGTGTTAATTGTTATAGTAGGTATAGGTAGTTATTTTACTATGAGAATTCAAGTAAAACAAAAAAAGGAGCAAGCCAATCCTAATTCGGAATGATTTGTTTCTCATGGTGTTGTTAAAAGTTGTTCAAGAAGTCCAAGAAAAAAGGTGCCAGTAAAGATACTTCTCAAATGAAAATAGTAGTAACATCAAAAATAGTTGAAATATTTAATGAATGTCAATCTCACCTAGAAGAATCCCCACCACTTTCAGAAGACTGTTTTGATAAATTATTGGCGTATATCTCATTAGCTTGTTCTGGCTATACTAGCAAAATAAATTACTTAAAGGAACTTAAAACAACAGAAAGTAGACAATCACAATTAATTGAAACCAAGGAAATAGTATATAGCTTAAGAGAAACTGATTCTACTTCAGGTGAAGCATTGAATTTTTTGAAGGAAAAACTTGACATATTATTAGAAGAACGTGAAAATTTGGTTCTTAGGTTTCTAACTTTTAGAGAAGAATTAGAAACAACACCTGATTTTGAGTTACCTTCAAGAATAAATCAATTTATCGAATCAATATCTTTTATAGATACAGATTCCTGGGAAAAAGAATTGGATTATTATAGAACTAGATTTCTTTTACAACGAGAGCAAGAAACTGATCAAGAATTGAAAGATAAATTCATCCCCGAAGCTGAAAAGCAAAGAGAAAAGCGTGATCCTTTAGCAAAAATAAAAGTCCAAGTGGATATTACTCCAAGCAAACCAGTAATAATGATTAACTCAAATAAAAATCAACAAAAAATACTTTTACCTTTACTCACCCAATTTAATGAAATAACATTGGAAATTCCAAATTCTTCTCTTGAAGAAATTCTTGAGTGGTCAGAAGAGGAAATTAATGATAAACTAACACAACAAGAACTCCTAAGTCAAACTGTAGGTAAAGAGCTTTATACCTTAAAAAGAGAACAAGGCGTTCTTACTCTTAAAACATATGAAATTATTCAAACCATCCGCTCAAGGTTACTAAATATTACTGGTTCTATTGCTTCTCGAGTTTTCTTAAAAGATGGATTCAAAGACCTCCAACAATTAGCAGGCAGTGATTCTCAAACAGAACCTAATATGAAGGAATCCATCAATAAAATTGTTACTCGATTCCTCCGTATTCTAGGTGAAATAAAACCTGAAGGATAATTTTCTCCATTCTATATCAAAAATCCTGTTTTTTTATGTCGAAATCCAATTTGCATAGCTTTATATTTGTGAAAAAAGGTTAACCTTCTCGTGACATAAAAATGACACATGGTATGAAATTCTCAACAGGCGATAAGATTCCCGCCAATGAGAAGCTCTTAGAGGACATTCCCTTAGTAGGTGAATTATCGTTCAGTGAATTTGAAGATGCTAAACCGGAAATTAAGGGAAAACCAATAATATGCTCTAATTGTGGAGCTATTCTTACAGACGTTCAAACAATTCAAACGGACGCAAAAATTGGCACTTTTTTCAACTGCCTATATTGTGGATCTTTAAATGTAGTGGATCCTAAAGATTTGCCAACAAATATCAATGCCTATGCAGGTTGGCTTATCCCCCCCAGCACAACAAAACCAGCTTTTGGCGAAGGATTACAGAAAGGTAATTCCTTAATTGCTGCCCTTGATATTTCTGGTTCGATGGCTGGAGCAAAACTAGAGGGTGTAAAACAAAGTCTTATATCAACAGTCAAGGCTTACTCCAAATCAAAAGCAGATGCTATATTTGGTATTGTTGCTTTTGAAAGTAACCTATATATCTACTCTCCAGAAGGAGAAGTAGTTGAAACATTGAGCGGTGATAGTCTCTATGATGTTAAAGAAATAGAGAAGAAAATCGCTGATAATAGTTGGGTAAGAAAACAATTACCAACTATGACTATCAAAACAACAGCAAAAGAGTGGCAAAAAACAATCCAAAAAATGCATGATATGAATTCCACTGCTCTTGGTCCCGCTGTAGTTGCAGCACGAATAATGTCCCTTGCAGCAGGTACAGGTAGAATATTGCTCTTGACAGATGGAATGGCTAATGTTGGTATTGGAAGTCTTTCTGGCGCAAGCCCTGAGGGAAAGCAATTCTATAAAATGATTGCTGAAGAGCTTAAGAAAAATGGCATTGTCCTTGATATAGTAGGTATTGCAGGGGAAGGTTCTCTTGAATTGAAATCTCTTGCACAAATGCCGGAAATTTCTGGAGGTGACCTCTTTTATGTTGATCTTTCAGAGCTACAAGATAGTTTCTCACTAATTTCTAGTGATGAAATTATTGGTCGAAATGCTCGAATAAAAGTAGTTGTACCCAAGGAAATAGAATTATCCAACCTTAGTGGTGCAGGTGCAAGAGCTGATAAGATCAAATCAGGAGATGATATTTCTCTTGGAGGTCTAACAAAATCACGATCAATATCCTTTGAATTTAAACCAAAGAAAGAAGTTAAAGATCGCGAAAAGGTTCCAGTCCAAGTTCAAGTTCGTTATAAAGATGAAAATGATAATGAACGAATACGAGTAATTGAGAAAGAGCTTGCTGTTTCTGAAGTAAAAGAAGAAATAGAGAAGAATCTTGATGCCGACCTTATTGCTGGATACACCGTTCAACGAGCTGCTCAAGTAATGCAAGAAGATCGTAAGAAAAGTAAAGAAATGATGAAAAGCGTTCAATCTAAACTTGCCAAAGTTGCACCAAAAGCAGCTGAAGCACAAGCTTATCTTGCAACAGAAATGGAAGAGCTTGATGATGTAATGAAAGAAGAAGCAGCTGGTGAAGCACGAGCAGACGATCGCATTCAAGCTAATGCCTATAGAATGGTTAAAAAGAGAAAGAAGTAATTCTTTTCCTCTTTTTCTTTTTTTTAGCCATGAATATCTTTTGGGAAGAAATCTTCTAAGGTTCGTTGACTTTTAATTAATTTGTAAGTGTTACTTCTAGCAAGATATTTCTCTAGTGGATATTTTACTATCTTCTTTAATTCTTCAAAACCTTTCTCTAAAGTTGGAGCAATAATTGGTCTTTGTTTTAATGCTTCTTTAGCTATCTCTCTAAATCTCCAAACACCACAAGGAATCCATTCTTTATCTACCTCCATAAATAAGAGACAACCAGCTTGACGTTGGATATAATCAAGATAAGCTAACACTTCTAATCTTGTACAGTAGTAGGCTCCAGCTACATCATTTGCATAAGTTTTTCTTCCTTTCCAAGTTTCCCAATCAATAGCCATATCATCTCCTGAACCAATGAACCAATACTCAAACGCTTCAAACATCCAACCAGAGGGATAGAGAAAAACAACAACTAAATTTCCTAATGCCTTATAACTAAAAATACGTACATCATTGATCCATTGCTTACTTAGAATATTCTTCCAATACCTTTTCCCTAAAATATCATCAACAGCTGTTATTGACCAAGTAGTTGGTACCAAACGACGATTCTTCTTCACACCGAATAATCCTGCAGATAACAACCGCGTTATATGTCTTTGGTTTATTTGATCATCGTGAAGTTTGAGGACACCATCAATTGCTTTGAGATCTATATCACTAACAACCTTATCAACTACTCGAGGGATTTTTGGATTTTCAGTTAGTTTTGCTTGTTTAATAATGCCGGATGGACCCGAAGGAGCTACTCTTGGTGAAAAGTTAATATCTAATTTTGGACGCTTGATAAAAGACATTTCAGTATCTACAGGTTTACTAGCCATAACCAATTCTTGGGTAGTTTCGAGAAGAATATCACCAGATTCTTTAGCCTTTTTAACACTGATTTCCTTTTTACCTCTAACAAGCGAAGTTCTATACCCGATGATTTCATCCATTGTTTTGAAAATCCATAATTCTTCAGCATCATAAATAGAGGTATCTTCTGAAGTAATTGGTGGAACCAAGGGTCCAATGGTCACTTTTGGGTAGCCAAATTCTCCAACAAAAAATCCTGGAGGAGAAGCTCCAAAGAAATCAGTTTTTTGAAAAGTTTTCTGAATATCAGCAATCGATTTAGCTTTAATTAATATAGGACAAGCACTGTGTCCACATAATTTCCTAAATCCTTGACACCGTTGGCAGAGATTACGATTGATCTCGGAAGGAGAGCTAGCCATATTGAGATTACTTGACAAACTTACTCACATGAATTATTACTAGGTATTAATAATCAATATATTCTTTGTTTATTCTTTGTAATAAAAAGATAGAAATGAGCTGGTATTTATCCAGCGTTAATTTTCATATTTTTCTTCTGATGATAAATAATAGCTACTATTGCGACTAAAACTATTGATGAAATTGTTATCGTAGTAGCAAAACCAGTGAAATTTGTTGTTTGACCATAAATTTGACCATAAATCATTGCCATATATTCTTTGGCTTTCTCAACATCATAGTCATATTTGATGATATTGGGATTACACCATATACCCAATCTAGAATAAATAGGCCAATAAACAACATCACAGCTCCCTCCATAGATAAGACTATTTAGTTCATCTTGATTTACTGCATAACAGATTGCTTTTCGTAATGCTAATCCTTTTGTTAATGATTCATCTTCTAGACATGACTCTCTGTTACCTATTTCGGTTCTATCTTCACGCATATTGAACCCATAAAATTCAATATTATACCTAACTTCATCCTGGATAGTGAATTCTGGTTTTGATAGAAATTCGTTCAGTACAGTAGGTGAATTATCAATCTCTTTAAGATCAATATGTCCTGCTAAAAATTCGCTTTTTACTAGTTCATCAAAAGGGATGATTCGTATTCGTAATTGATCCATATAGTTAGTAAAATCACCAAAACGTCTATCCCAATCTAAATCAGAATCAGCTGTAATGCTTTCATCCAACCACCAACTATTAGGTCGAACTTTCAATATTGTTTCTTCTTCTGCAGAAAAACTATCCATTTGGAATAATCCTGTCCCGAAACAATGAGTTACGAAGGTATACCACGCATCATCTAATATATCTGGAGTTACTCCATCACTTAATTGTGATTGGTTCAAATAATGTTCTGGTAAAATTCTCAAAGCTAAAGATTCTAAACAAGGAGCATAAGGTTCTTTTTCAACAGTATTATAATCACTATCAATATAGATTTTCATGGTATAATCATTGATGATTTCCATATCTTCAATCCAACTGTAAGGATGGGTATCACCTAATACATGTAACCGCATGTAGATAGTGAAATACACATCCCTAATATCCAGATATTCATCAGTGAAATTCCCATCAGGATCATTCTCCCATTTAATGCCATCCCGTACGGTTATTTTAATAGTTGTATCATCGATAAAAGTAAAATTTTTAGCTAAATGCGGCCAAACACTACCATCAGAATCAAACCATAATAACGGATCTAAACAAGCATTGGTAATTAAGGTTGACGCAGTATCATCTTGAAATATTGGATTTAAATCCGACCAAGCTTTATCAGATAAGACTAATTCATTGGTACTTCTTTGACCAGTATGAGAATCACTCCAAAACATATTACCCCACGATTGGAACACTCCTTTTGAGCAATTATAACCCACTAATTCTTTCCATTGGGCATAATAAGATTTAGTTGTAATTACGGGTAAAAGAGGACATATTTTATCCATCAAATATTGTTCCCATTCCCAATAATGTTGAATTCTTTCATCAGAATTAGGTGGCATGATTTGGTTACCATAATCCATAAACCATTCATTTCTACCCGTCCCTAATTCATCATCCCAATCCATACTTACATCATATCCAAATATATTCAATGACCCATATTGGCTATAAATCCCAGTGAAATCAGGATCATTTCCTCCACCTGATAAACCTACATAACAAATATCGAAGTCCCTATAGACTTTCAGTTCCGAAAAGAATGTTGGCCAGTCTTGGATGATAATATCAAGATCTATCCCTATTCTAGCTAAATATTGCTTAAGCATATAACCAAAGTCGGGTCTTACAGTGGGAGTATCTGAAATTGGTCCATTTGTTTTAAAAACCAGTGTAACTAATGGTTCACTGTCAGTTTCTGTTGGTTGAATAGATACAATATTTATTATAATAATTGATAAAACTATTCCAAAAACTAAACTTTGGTTTTTCATTCTTTTAATAATGATTATCGCCTTCTCTTTCATCCCTAAAGAAAATCTCCCTAAAATAAATAAAAAACACAATAACATTAAAAGGATTCGATATTTTCTTATTCTATATTACAAATAAAAAAAAGAGAAAAGGCAGGATTAAATTCCTGCTAAATTAATATTTTACTAACTTGTTGTTTATTTCTTCTTTTTGACAATTATACCAGCTACGGTAGCAACTAGCATAATGGAAGAGAGAGTGATCAACAAGCTGAAACCTGGAGTATCCTCTGTTGTTCCAAATCCAGCTTTAGCCATATACTCTCTAGCCTTGTCAAGATCGAAGTTATATCTGATGATGTTTGGATTGCACCAGATACCCATCTTAGGATAAATAGGCCAGTCAGTAATTATCCATTCACCATTATGGACAACTTCGTTGATTTCATTTCTATCTATGGCATAATTCATAGCTTTTCTGAGAGCTAGACCTTTGGTAATGGTTGGATCAATCTCACTTGGAGTTCTATCACCAACTTGTAGTCTGGATTCTCTCATGTTGTAACCATAGAAACCATAATTGAAGAGGGTGTCTGATTGAATGATAAAATCTGGATTGGTTAACATATTTTCTATTTCTAATGGGAAGTCAGTTACTGCTTCAATATCAGTTTTACCAGCTTTGAATTCAAGGATAGCTGTTTGTCTATCAGGAATAATTCTGATTCTATATTGAGTCAAACCACCTGAGAAATCACCAAATCGTCTTTCAAAATCTAATCCTGGATCATCGGTAATTGAAGTATCTAATTTCCAACAATCAGGATTTACTGTGAGGGTTGTTTCAACACCTTCTGTGAAATCACTTATTTCAAATAAACCGGTACCAAAAGCATTGGTTGCGAAGGTATTCCACGCATCATCTAATATGTCTGGTGTTACACCATCAGCTAATTGAGTTTGGTTCAAATAGTGTTCTGGTAAGATATTTCTTGCTAATTGAGGTAAGGATGGGGCATAAGGATCATTCTCTGGAGTTGTATCATCAGCATCAACATAGATCTTCATAGTATAGTCATCAACAATTTCCATATCTTTGATCCAATCAAATAAGTGTTGGTCATTGGAGACATATTTCCAGGCATAGAAGGTAAAGTAAACATCTCTTATGTCTAATTCTTCATCTGGGAATTCTGCTAGTGGATCTACAGCCCATTTGACACCATGTCTTACGGTTATTTCTATAGTGGTATCATTAAGGTAAGAATAGGATTCTGCCAAGTGAGGCCAAGCACTTAAATCAGCATCATACCAAATTAAAGGATCTAAAACAGCATTACTAATCCTTGAAGATGAAGCATCATCTTGGTACAAGGGGTTCAAATCAGACCAGGCTGCATCAGTGATAACTAATTCTTCAGTATCTAATTGACCTGTGTGAGAACCATCATAGTACATCTTACCCCAAGATTGTAAAATTCCTTCAGTATAGTTATAACCATGAAGGTTTGACCATTGAGTATTATAACCTCTTGGAGCGAATGTTGGCATGAGTGGACAGATCTTATCCATCATATATTGTTCCCAAGCCCAGTAGTGTTCTACACGTTCTTCTGAGTCGGGAGGCATAATGAGTGTTCC
>JAEORM010000029.1 GCA_016840905.1 Candidatus Gerdarchaeota archaeon
ATTAGAAGAAGGACCACCTGATCCTGTTTATCCTCATGCAAATAAAATTTACACTGAAGATGCAGTAGTAAAAATTAATTGGTATTTAACTGACAGAGATATGAATGATGATGATATCTGTTTAGTCAGATATAATTTTCGCCCAGATGATTCAAATGGCAGTTCTAGCCGTAGAGGTCTATATGAGCTTCTAACACTCTTGGCAGGACTAGCTCTTGGTGTTGGTGGTGTTTTATTATTCTATACTTATCGTAAAAAACCAGCTCAAACTGAATTAGTCTCATCACTTTTAACAAAAACTGAACAAGAAGTAATTAAGGCAATAAATTCTGATAATGGTATTTCTACACAAAGAAGAATATGTGAAAAAACTGGTTATTCGAAATCTAAAGTTTCTCAAATTCTAGCAAAATTGGAAGAGAAAAATGTTCTCAAACGTGAACGTTGGGGTCGTACAAATAAAGTCTCAATTTCTAATCCATCTTTTAAAAATCTAGGTCAAGATTACACTTTTGAAAAACCTAAAGAAGAAGATTATTGAGTCTATTAGACTCACTTCTCTTTTCAGAATATTATTAAATTAGCTTCATAATTAGTTAATTTGATTATTTATGTCAACAGAGAAGTATCCCATTATTCCAGGAGCAGAACCATATCATCTACAAGGAAAAGGTCCAAGTATTTTACTTATACATGGTTTAAGCGCATCCCCTACTGAGCTTCGATTGATTGGTGAATTCCTTCATTCAAAAGGTTTTGATGTTCACTCTATGTTACTACCTGGACATGGTACCAGTCCTGAAGATCTTAGGACAAAAACAAGGAAGGATTGGTGGGAAGGAGCCAAAAAAGCATATGAGTCCATAGAAAATTGCGAATATGTTCTAGGATTTTCATTAGGTGCATTATTAGCAAGTCGTTTAGCAGTGGAATTTTCATCGAAAATAAAAGGTTTGATTTTGATGTCAACTTTCATAAAAGTCCGCCCTCGTATTATGTCATTTATAGCCTTTCTACTTCCTCTTTTGAAATTTTTCAAACCATATTTTAACAAGGAAGCTGGTACAGAAGAATATTTCAAAAAATACCATTTGATTAGTTATTTGAAATATCCAACAGCTACTATTTATGAGGGTTTCAAGCTCTCAAAATACACCCAAAGAAAAATCATCCCAAAAATTACCACACCAACTTTAATTATTCAAGGTATGAAAGATGATCGTGTTGTTGCTTCAAGTTACAAAACTATCTTAAAATCAATTAAAGCAAAAAAAGTTGAAGTAGCTTTATTACCAGGGTCACAGCATATCGTAACAGTGGGTCCTGACAAAGAAATGTTATTACAAGCGATTGATCAGTTTTTAACAGATTTAGAAAAATGATTCATTTTAGTATATGATATACTTCGAAATACTTAAGTTAAGGATTTCATCAAATTCAAGCAAAAGTTGCAATAATAATTAGGTGTCTAGAATGAAGAATGAAAAAGCAGTAACCTATAAAGATTCAGGAGTAGATATCTTCGAGGAAGGAGAAGCTATAGAAGAGATTTGGAAATTACTTCCAAAAACATTTAATCTAAATCCTAATGCTAAATTTCTACCAGCTAAGGCTCATTATGGGGGAATAGTCGATATAGGTATGCCTGATAAATATCTGGTTGTTACTGTTGATGGTGTAGGATCAAAGGTACTTATTGCTGAAATGTTGGAAAAATATGACACGGTAGGAATAGATTGTATAGCAATGAATGTTAATGATCTAATTTGTGTTGGTGCTGAACCACTTGTTTTTGTCGATTATTTTGCTATTCAAGAACCACATAAGAAAATGGCTTATGAGATAGCTAAAGGATTGGTTGATGGTGCTATTCAATCAAGAATGGCAATAATTGGTGGTGAAACTGCAACTTTACCAGATATTATCCGTGGACATGATGGCAAGGGATTTGATCTCGCAGGAACAGCAATAGGTTTTGTTGGAAAAGATCAAATGATCCTTGGCGATAAAATTGTTCCTGGAGATATTATTTATGGTATTGAAAGTAGTGGTCTGCATTCAAATGGCTTCTCACTTGTGAGGAAAGTACTCCTAAAAAATCATTCAATACATGATACAATTGATGGTATTAAATTAGCTGAGGAATTGATTAAACCTACAGCAATCTATGTGCAAGAAGTACTTGAGATGATAAAAGCAGCAAAAATTCATGGTTTAGCAAATATTACAGGAGGAGCTTTTCTAAAATTAGCTAGACTTCTACGTCAAAGCAAACAAGAAATAGGTGTTCTTCTTGATTCAATGCCAGAACCCAAACCAATATTTAAACTCCTACAAAAGAAAGGTAAAATCTCAAACGAAGAAATGTATCAAACATTAAACATGGGTGTAGGATTCTGTGTTATTGCACCTGAAAGCGAACAGTCAAAGATAGAAGAAATTTGTATGAAATATGACAAGAAAGTTTACAGGATTGGTTCTATAACTAACAAAAAAGAAATTGTTCTAAAATTACCCAATGAAGTAATAAATTATCCAGCAGATAAATATTGAATTACTTAAATGATTTCGAGCATGTCCTCTTTTTTTATACTTCCTTTATGAAAAGCTGTAGCAATTAATACTCCTGCGAAATTATTTTCTTTAAGTTCTATTAGGTCTGCTATAGTTCTTACACCTCCACCTGCAAAAACCTCAAGATTACCTGCATGATTTTTTATTTTCATTAACATAGGACTAATAGGCCCTGATTGGCTGCCAACCTTTTGAAGTTCTAGTACTATTATTCCTTTCAAAGAGAGATTTTCGATATATTTAACAATATCAAAAACTGAGTATCCTTTCAAGGCAGGACTATTAGCTAATAACTTACCATTTATTAAATCGATACTTACAATGATTTTCTCTCCACCAAAGGTTTCAACTATTTTGGCTAAATCATCAAGTGATGCTAAAGTTTCTGTTCCAATTATCACTTGATTTACTCCTTGATTGATAATAGTTTCAACATCATCAATGGTTTTACAACCAGCATCGATCATTATATCAATTGATTTTTCAGCTACTATTTCACTTATTTTTTGTTCATTGATATCATTGTTGATATTTTGAATTAAATTTAAGTCAGCAATATAAATCCAATCTAATCCTAGTTTTTCCTTATAAGCATTAGCAACTACGAGTGGTTCTGAACTATCTATAAGAACAGAATCAGTAAGTGGTTTGTATTCTTTCCTTTTACCACCAAAGCCAAGAACAACTTGACCATCAAGTAAATCGATTACTGGAATAATTTTCATAATTTCTAAGAAACATCTTAAAGATAATTAATCTTTGCTACAGTAAAAAGAAAAAAGTCTTTATGTAGTGGAAAAGGATAATAGTACTACTCTCAATAAAATCTGGAGGTACAGCTAACAGAATGGATGATAATATAAGATGTGGGTTATTTTCAGCAAAAACAAATGTACCATATCGAGCTGGGAAGTTAGCTGCAGAAGGGGTTGTAAGTCAAACTTTGGATAATAACCCTGCTATTTGTTTAGTGTTCTTTTCTGAACGGTATGCGTATCCAGATTTGGTAGAAGGGCTAGCTCAAATTATCAATCCTGAAATTATTGCTGGATGTTCAACGAATGGTGAAATAGCTGCTGGATATTGGCGTGAAAGTGTTATTGCTATTTCATTATCGACAGATTATATGCGATTTGGTATTGCTGTAGAATCAAATGAAAACCTAGCAAATGGGGAAGAAGAAGTTTACAAGAAATTCTATGAACGAGCATTAGCTGATTTACGAAATAAACTCCTCTTAAAGGAAAATAAAATGAATGTTCCTGTGAATCCTAAGAAGATTACTGCTGATTTTGGTATGCTTTTTCTTCCGGGAACAAACATTGAAAATGAACCTAAAGCTAATGAAGTGATCCTCAATCTCCGAAAGTTTATGGGTGATTTACCATTAATAGGGGGTACTATAGGAGATGATTATAATTATGATACAGGGTATGTTATATTCAAGGATGAATTATTGGAAAATCATACCTTGCTAATATTAGGAAG
>JAEORM010000296.1 GCA_016840905.1 Candidatus Gerdarchaeota archaeon
AAAGCTGCTGCACAAGTACCTGATGTAAGAACAATATGAGATGAAATATTCAAACCTTGATTAATACCAGATACAACCATATCAAAAGGACCATCTAATTCATGCAGACCAAAGATAACAGCATCTGCAGAAGAACCATTAATTGAATATCCTTCAAAATCACCATTAATAATGACTTTTTCTATTCGTAAGATTTGATTAATGGTAATAGCTTTTCCTTCTGCACTTCTTTGAATGTGTGGAGTAATAATGGTAACTTCAGCTATTTTACTTAATTCATAATAAAGTTGTAAAAGACCATTACTATGAATGCCATCATCACAGGTTAGTAGTATTTTAGGATTTTCGGGCATAATTGTAAAACAAATTGGGTAAATATAAACAGTTCTGTAAGTTTAGAAACTATATCATAAATTTATTATTAGAGTATGATATTTGACAGTAAAGAAAAGTATAAAACTAATCATATCTTCCAATATGAGTAAAAAAGGTGTATTTATGTCAGATGGAAATCCACTAGAATCAAAGGTTATAGTTCTTGGTCTCTCACAATCTGGTAAAACTTCTATTAGACAAGTAATTTTTGAGGGTTTTACACCTCAAGCAACCGCTTTAAATGCAGCAACAGTTAGAATCAATAGAAAATTATTCAATCTTGCTGGTGGAAGTATTAACCTTTATGATATTGGTGGTCAAACAAATTATCTAGATGAAGTTTTTCAACAATATAAAGGGCGTACATTTACTGATGTAAAAGCAGCAATTTTTGTAGTAGATGTTTCTGATGCTGCAAATATTATGAGATCCAAATATTACTTCGATTTAACACTAAAAGCTTTAAGTAATCTAAGTAAACCAGCACGAATTTATGTCTTCGCTCATAAAATGGATGTCATGCCTTTAAATCGACGGGAAGCAGCGCTTAATTCTATTGCGGATATTTTTGAAATTAAAAAATTTGATAATGTTTCTATCCATGGCACATCTATTTTTGATCAAACCGTTTGGGACGCAATGCAATTAGTTTTATCTTATGTTTATCCTCGAGATGATGCTAAGACAACAGAAATTAAAGGCATCGTTGGTAATTACCATCTTGAATTCCTAGCCCTTTCCACTCCACAAGGATTAATACTCTATTCAGAGCCAGAAGTTGAATCAGGAGTTAATTATGGTAGATTGAAAAATGAATTATCAAAAGCGTATTTCCCAAATCTCATCTTAGATCAAGCAATGTTTACTTTTGGTGAGTTTAAGGTTTTCATGAGAGAAATGGAAGATGATATGGTTATCACTAGTGTTTTTCCTATAAAACAAGATTTAGTTCAAGCTCAAGCATCTTTTGATACTCTTTGTGGTAAATTAAATAATATCTTCCAACCAGATGAATTATTAGGCAAAGCAAAGAATAAAATGCGCAAAACTTTATCTGATTATTTGAAGAATCAAAAGATCAAAAATATTGACGAGCTTGAAAGGAAATTTGATTCAAAAATATCATTCAAGTGTGATATCTGTGGAAAACAAATTCAAAAATCAGTTTTAGATGTTGCTCTTGATAATGCTGAACAACTTGATAGGGGTATGAAAATTACTACAGGTTTTGGTTCAAGCACAATTGAAATTTATCCGATACATGATTGTGTAGAAGGTATACGTGAAATTCCAGTAATATTAGATCAAAATCTTGAATATCGAAGATATGAAAAAAGCAGACCAGTCTAATAAAAAATTGGTTTGTTTTATTTATTTTTGTTTATTTTTTAGCATCTGATGAACCATTTTCAAGGGAAGCAATATTAACCTGTCTTATCTTGTATCGCTTTCTTTCTTCATCCAATATTTGGAGAAAACGTGATTTTGGTTTTACTTCCGTTTTTTCTACTCTTTCTACAACAGATTCAATTTCTTCTGAAATCTTAGGTGGTATTTCTTGAACCGTTTCTGGAGTAACCTCAATTTCAGGTTTAGTTACTTCTGAAGACTCTATAGGTGGTTCAACTTTAATTTCTTCAATTTTTTCTTCTATTATAGGAGCTACAACATCAGGTGGTTTAACAATTGATTGTTCTTCTACCTTTGGTTGTTCTTTAGGTAATTCTGGTTCAACATGTTCAGGTATTGGTGCAGAAATAGGTTGTTGTTCAACGATTACTTCAGGTTCCTCTTGGAGTTGTTTATCATGTTCATTTTTTAGCTTATTTAGAAAACTGAACATACTCTTACTATCTTTTTCAATTTCTCCAGTTACTTCTATTGAAGGTAAATCAATAATATTTGGTTTTGAAAATTCAGTTGTTATTTCAGTAGGGGGAACAATTTCTGCATTAATTGTTGGAGCTTCTATTGGAGGAATTATTTCTGGTTTTTTATCAGCTACAATAGGTGGAGTTACAGTAGGTGGTTTTTCTATTACAGGAGCTGGTGTAGGTGTAACTACTTCTTTTATAGGTGCTGGAGTTGGTTTTGCAACTATTGGTGGTTCAGCGGATTCAGCTGCTTTTGCAAAATCACGAATTAATTTGTAATAGGTTTTTGTTTTTTCATTTGTAATGGGTTCAAACGATGTTATCAGTAAATATTTAGAAACGAGATCTACTATCATTCCATGTACTTTTTCATTCGAAGAAGTGACTATAGAAATAGTTGATGTATCATCTGTGGGTTTTGATTTTATTGCTTCTTTAAAATCTTTTAAAGCAACAATATAATCCATTGATTTTTCAGGGCTGACCATATGTCTTGAAGAGGTGCCTGTTATAGGAGTAAATGTTTCTTTATCAATTAACACAATTTCAATTATACCATAAACAGAAAGGTCTAAAGTAATGCTTGTTTTTCCGTATGTTGGCAAAGTTGCTTCTGGTTTTGGATTAAGAAAGTCCATTAATTGCTGAATTCTGGGATCTTCTTTGTGCTCCATCTTATAACTTTGGAACTCTTCACTTTCCTCAACTTTCTGACCAATATTGGTGATTAACTCAAATCTTTTAGTATTAATACCTGCATCTTTCATTAAAACAAAAATTAATTCTTTTAAACTATCAGGATAATAAATACTTGAAGGTTCAATACGAACAGGATATTTGGGATCTATAAATGAATCTTTAACATGATCCAACATTGGAACCAATTCTTCAGGAGGTATTTTATCCACCTTATGACAAAGAATGGCTATTTTTCCATCAGGATTTTCTTTTTTGTATTGTCGAATGGTAAAACTAAATCGTCTTTCTGATTCTTCAAAAAGATCGGCACGAGTCATATCAACAATCCATAAGAGTAACTTTACATTTGAGAAAACAAGATGACGAAAATGGGTTACTGCTTCATTCCAATAGGATTCTTGCCCACCAGAATCAATAATGAGACTTTTTTTCTCCTCATCAATAAATTGACGTTCATAATGTATAGTAGCCATATAATTTTCAACATTATCAGCAGATTTACCAAAGAACACAACATCTTTAATGGCTGTTTTGCCAGCTTGTTGAAGACCCATAAGGAGTATTTTATCTTCAACTGTTGTGCCTTTTTCCTTTGTTTTCAGTTCGTCAAATAGATAAGACATAATTATCACTGTACATTGAGGCAATTATAGGTTACTATTGAGGTATTTTTTGTGGTTTTACATATCAATATTACTATGAGTGCAATGAATCAATTAAGCATATTTTTTCAATTCGTTTTTATCTTTTTTAGCGTTTTTTATAGCTGCTAACATAATAATTATTGAACGTCTTCGGATTTTCTCCAAGAGTAACTCTATTTCCATAAGTGGTCGTTTCTCTTTAAGTGCTTCTATTAATTCATCAATTTCTGGAAACATAAACTCTTGATTTGCTAGTAGTAATCCACCTGCCTCTGCATCTGCTAAAACAATTAATGATAAGTTTTCGAATCCACCACGCATTGTTTTATTAGGTAATTGTACACCATGAATAAAGCCAATCATATCTTCATTAGGTAAGTTAATTGAACCAATTCTTCGTCTGTCATCATGCTCTTCAAATCCTAATGATGAATATGCTTGATCACATATCTTCAAGAGGAAATTCTCTACACCAATACGCATCCGAGTTTTATAGATACTAGAGTCTAAAGAATGTTTGCCTATTAATGGAATAGGACCTTTACTTTGATCGAAAATAGATAATACAACACCTGGTGATACATTATCACGTTTTTCTTCAATATCCTCATCTGATACTTTTTCCATTAATTCTTCAAAAGGTCTAGCTCGAACAACACGATAAATAACAAAAGATAAGACTATAACAAAAACTAAAGCGGAAGCAGCGATAATTAAAATAAACCTTAATGATAACCCACCACTTGTAGCAAAAATATTTTCACCAAAATCAGTTGTAAGTGGATCGTAATAATCTCCTCCATTATAAACAACTTTTACTGTGATGTAATCCATTCCTTCAGTCACTTCTAAGGACCAGGTTGCATTTCCAACGGTATTTGTATCTGTTTGATATTCGAAGGTTTCCAT
>JAEORM010000297.1 GCA_016840905.1 Candidatus Gerdarchaeota archaeon
ATAATGAGTCAAGATAGAATTGAGGACATAACAACAGAATATAATGATCTAGCTGAAATATTAGCTGCTTACGCTAATATATCTCGATTGCAAATCATAGAAGCGTTAAAGAAAGAAAAGAAGGAATTCAGCGATTTAAAAGAAATAACTGATTTAAGCAAAACTGCACTGGCTCATCATTTAGATAAACTAACAACATTTGGAATAATAGAAAACACTTCCCGAGGAAAATATGAGCTTACGACTGATGGATTACTTATTTATGAAGCAATAACCAGTTCATATGCAAAAACAAAGAGAAGAAAAGAATTAGAAAATAAAAAACAAGCTGATTATATTCAAAAATTCTATTCAAAGAATAAAGATGATACTGAAGATTTAGATGTTCGTTTTGAACGATTATTACCTATGAGAGTTGTAAGTTTTCATGCTTTAGGTGAATCTCCTGAAAATGATGCTTGGAGTAAACTAAGAGAATGGGCTGAACCTTTAGGATTGTTTGCAGACCTAGAAAATCATCCTATTTATGGATTTAACAATCCTAATCCGAAATCAGGTTCAAAAACCTATGGCTACGAATTTTGGATAAAAGTTGATAGTGATTTTCACGCAGAAAATGTAACTATAAAAGATATTCCTGAGGATTTTTATGTAGTAACTCGTTGTATAGGGAAAGATCCGATTAAGGATATTCCTGAAGCATGGAAGAAATTAATTAATTGGATAAAATCAAAGAACTATTCTTTTGGGAAGAGATGTGGACTTGAAAAGGTTGTGAAATCATCACAAACTGGAACATTCATTTTAGATATTTATATTCCGATAATTGAGGAAAGTCTTACTAGAAAATAGAACAAAGGATGGAAAGATGTGTGTCTGAAAATAAAGAAATTAGAAAGAAGTTTGATGAAATTCTAAATGATTTTATTGATCAAGTTAAACAAGATGAAACCATTACTGCTGCGTTATTATTTGGTAGTATGGTGAAAGGTGTTGTTTGGGAAAAATCAGATCTAGATTTAGTGCTTATAACAACTGATCAAAAAACACCTGAAAAATTCTATTGGTTAATGGGTGAGGATATAAATCTTCAAGTTTCTATTTTTACTCGGAATGAATTTATTAGAAACCAACAAAGAGCATTGCAAGGTTCTGGAACGCATCATGTATTAACGACTAGCAAAATAATTTTTTCAAATGATGAAATGTTAACTGAATTCATTGAAAGTATGAAAAAAATTGGGAAAAGAGATTTCGAGTTAGAAATTCTAAGAAGAATCAGCATGGTTATAGGCGATATGGAAAAGGCTGAAAAATATCTCTATGTTAAAAATGATATAATTCAAAGCTATCTGTTCATAACTAGACTATTAGATAATTTAGCAGCAATAGTTGTAATGTTAAATGAAAAAATACCGGGAAGGGAATCTGTAGAGCAAGCAATAGAATTTGAACCTGAATTATTTGAAACAATCTATTCTAAAGTAGTTCTAGAGAAAACTACAAATGAAAGATTGCAGGAAATACTTACAATAATTCGAAAATATTTGGAGGAAAATACCCCAGTTATTTTTGAACCTATTATTAAATATTTGAAAGAAGAACAAACATTCCGAAGTGTATCAGATATTGCTAATTTTCTAAATGATAAATTGAAAACTTCTTGGTGGGGAATAGCTTCTTTAGGGATAGGAAATTGGTTAGTAGAGCAAGGGTATTGTGAACGAGTAGCTTGTCCTACAAGATTGACTTTACGAAGTCACAATGAAGTAAATGAGATAGGTTTTTACTATATAGGAGATGATCTAGAGTGACTAATTATATTGAAATTGTTGGAGCTAATCAGAATAATCTAAAAAATGTAACAGTCAGTATACCTCGAGATAAACTCACAGTAGTTACCGGTGTTTCTGGTTCAGGAAAATCATCACTAGTTTTTGATGTCTTGTATGCGGAGGGACAAAGAAAATTCTTGGAAACACTCTCAGCTTATGCAAGATCACGTTTACCTCAAATGAAAAGACCTGATGTTCAAATCATCAAAGGATTATCACCTATTGTTAGTATAGATCAAAAAAGAGGTATCAGCAATCCCCGCTCAACTGTTGGGAGCTTAACAGATATTGGTAGTTTCATTCGATTATTATACTCTGTTATAGGTGAAGGATATTGTCCTTATTGTAATCAAAAAGTGCCTATAAAAACAGCCGGTCAAATTGCTGATAAAATTCAATCTTTACCAGATGGTGCAATCGTAGAAGTGAGGGTATTACTTTTCAAAATTTATGGCGAAGATTATCAATTTCTTTTAGATAAAGTAAGAAATCATGGATATCGTCTTTTTAGAATAAATGGTGAAATTTTTGATATTGGACAAAAAATAGAACTGGATGAGGATGAAGAATATACTATTGAAGCTATAATAGACAAATTTACCGTAAAAGGTGATATCTATAAACAAGTGATAGAAACAATTGAGAATGCTTTTTACATCGGTCAAAAATTCATTCGGATTGAAATTTTAAATGCTGAAGAATTAAAGATAGATTTACCACAATTTTATGATTTTACTTGTCAAGAGCACCATGTTGTTGTTGGGGAATTATTACCTTGGTTCTTCACACCGAACGACCTTGAAAGTGCTTGCTTGACTTGCATGGGATTAGGATTATATTACCGAGCATCGCCTATTTTACTTATTAAAGATGAAAATAAAAGCCTTAATGAAGGAGCATTAGATCCCCGAGTGATAAACATAAGCCAGAAAACATACAAACGATTTAACAATATGCGCGGGGTAATGATACACAGTCTCTCATTACATTATGGTTTTAGTCTTGATATACCATTTAAAGAATTACCACATGAAATTCAGAATCTATTATTTTATGGTTCTAATGGTGAAAAGATAGAAATTATCATACCACCAGATGCACCCATTCAAAATGATCCAAACAAAGGAAAGAAAGTAGCTTGGGAAGGATATCTAGCTAGAATTGATAGATGGTATAAGAGAATAACTAAATCACGAACTCCAAAATCTTACGAAGAGGATTTATATAAACGCATAATGGTTGAGCAATTATGTCCTGATTGTAAAGGCGCAAAATTACAAAAACAACGATTTTTCATTCGTATAAAGGATAAAAATATTCATGAAATGAATTCATTACCCATCGATGAACTTTATGAGTTGATGAGCAATCTAACAGTAGATGAAGACAAAAAACATCTAGCTGGACCTATTTTAGAGGAAATTTTGAAACGACTAAAAGTTATGGTAAAAATTGGTTTAGAATATTTAAGCATGGATAGAAGAACAGACACACTTTCAGGTGGAGAACTTCAAAGAACAAAATTATCAACACAGATTGGTTCTGATCTTATGGGTTTGATGTTTGTTTTAGATGAACCCAGTATTGGATTACATCCTCGAGACTCACACAAACTTATCAATATAATGTATAACATGCGAGATTTAGGAAATACCATTATAACAATTGAGCATGATGTGGACACCATACTTGCTGCAGATCATATAATTGAAATTGGTCCAGGAGCAGGTATTCATGGGGGAAATATTATTACTCAAGGAAAAATCGATGATTTAAAAAATAACGAAAATTCAATAACTGGACAATATCTTTCTGGAAAAAAAGTGATAGCCATACCTCCTAAACGAAGACAATCAAATGGTCATACCTTAACCATAAAAGGTGCTCGTGAAAACAATCTAAAAAATATTGATGTTAAAATACCATTAGGATTATTCATCTGTGTTACAGGAGTTTCAGGTTCAGGAAAGAGTAGTTTAATTCATGATATTCTTTACAAGAGATTGAAAGCGATTTTTAGAGATAGCAGAATAATTCCCGGTGATCATGATAGTATTGAAGGAACAGAAAATATCAGAGATATAAGGAATATTGATCAAACTCCCATTGGACGTTCAGCACGTTCAAATCCAGCGACCTTTATTGGTTTTTATGACAGAATTAGAGAAATATTCACAGAATTAGAAGAGTCAAAAGCACGTGGATATAATCTTCAACACTTCAGCTTCAATACTAAAACTGGTGGAAGGTGTCCAGAATGTGGTGGATGGGGAAGAGTAATAACGCCTTTACAATATATGGCTGATATTGAATCTGTTTGTCCAGTTTGTAAAGGAGCAAGATTTAGAAAAGAAATCTTAGAGGTAAAGTATAGAAACAAGACTATTGCTGATATTCTAGATATGTGTGTCGAAGAAGCTTTGGACTTTTTCAAAGATAACAACTATTTAGTGCAAAAACTAAAGGTCATGAATGAATTAGGATTAGGTTATCTTATGATTGGACAATCATCATCAACAATTTCCGGAGGTGAAGCCCAAAGGATCAAACTTGCTCGTGAGTTAGGTAAATTAAAACTTGATAGTGATAACCTCTATATTTTGGATGAACCTACAACAGGATTACATTTGGCAGATATACAACGATTATTAGATATCATTAATCGATTAGTCGATGAAGGTAATACTGTGATTGTTATCGAACATAATTTAGAAATGATTAAATCAGCTGATTATGTTATTGACTTAGGACCTGGTGCTGGAAAATTAGGCGGTCAAATTGTAACTGAAGGAACACCTGAAGAAATAAGTAGATGTAAGGAATCATATACAGGACAATTTTTAAAGAAAATACTGGAAAACTAAACGAAAAGTATCAAGCTAAAAAAATAAAAAGAAGAAAAGAAAAAATATTGTCGATATGACCATAAGTATTGAAAAATTTCCTTATTTCCGAACTTTCCTTACTAGTTTGGGATTCTTTACCATAAATCTATCTTGGTCAGTATTCACTATTTATGTTCCTATTTTTATTAGAAATAATTTAGGACCTTTGCTGGGTGAAGTTCATATCTTGAATACCTTGGTAGGAGTAATTATGGTATTAGATAACATCGCAGCGATTATGCTTTCTCCTGTGATTGGTAATCTATCAGATAGAATTTGGATTAAGAAATTGGGAAGACGCATGCCATTCGTTATTATTGGTATTCCTTTAGCTGCAACATTCTTTGGATTAATAGGGACTTTTGAAAATATGTTTTTCTGGTTATTATTTGCTATTTGTGGCTTTAATGTCAGTATGGCTATCTATAACACACCTGTTGTTAGTTTAATACCTGACACCGTTCCTGATGAACATATTAGCCAAGGAAATGGTGTAATGAATATTGTAGGGGGATTAGCTAATATAACAGGTTTATTACTATCAGCATACCTATATTCCATAAATCATGCATTAGCATTTTGGGTATTAGGAGGAATAATGGTTCTTTGTATGTTTATATTGATACTGAATGTAAGAGAAAAGCAAGATAAAGAAATTGATTATCATAAAGAAAGAATGGGATTGTTTAAATCAATAAGACAAATTTTCAAAGATAAAAACATCTCACTAATATTTATTCTCTTTACTGTTTTTGCTCATAATGCTGGTTATCAAGCTGCTGAAACGTTCTTTAGTAGTTATGCTGAAGTATTTCTTAATATAGCTGCCAACAAGGCAGCAAACATTTTAGGTGTTTTTCTGGTCATCCAAATTGTATTAGCTTTACCAGCAGGATATTTCACTAAAAAAATAGGCGCACTTAATGCATCTCTTTTAGGTATTATTTTCTTCTTGTTAGGATTCATACCTATTAGTATAATAAGTATGATTGATATTCCTTTAGTGGGGACAATAATAACCTTAAATGGACTTAAATTAAGTTGGGAATTTTTCGTTTTTTCGATTACTATTCTAATCATGGGATTTGGATGGATTTTGCTTTTTATGAATCTTATATTAGTAGTATGGAATGTAGCACCAAAAGGAAAGACTGCAACTTATACTTCGTTCTATTCAGTATTTTGGAACCTTGCAGCAATATTAAGCCCATTAATAGCAGGAGGTTTTTTTGATTTAATAGAAAATATCATTGGAATAGAAGGGCTACAAACATTATTTGTACTAGTTGCTGGCATCTATATTTTTGCTTTTGGATTTTTGATGGTCATCAAAATACGTCTCAATAAATTATTAAAATTAGATTTCACTGAAACTGAAAAACTAGAAGAGCGAATTAAAAGCAAAGATATACCTTTGAGATTTTTACCTTTAATTTTATTCGGTATTGGTTTAAGACAAAGAGAAACTTTTCAAAAATTAAAAGCTGAAAGAAGAGAAGAACAACGAGTGATTAAAGAGAAAATAAAAGAAATTAAAAGCGAGATTCCAAACAAAGCTGGTAGGCAAGCAGAAACGGAAGAGGAAACACAAGAAAGAAAAATGCAATTAAAAGAACAAAAAC
>JAEORM010000298.1 GCA_016840905.1 Candidatus Gerdarchaeota archaeon
AGATGAGACTACTAGACTCTTAGGAACCTTACCACCCGACGCTTGGATTGAACGAGTAATCCTCACTGGTGGTGGAGCTCATGTATTTGGTGAAGCAATGAAGAACAAATTAACAGAGCATAATATAGTTCATTCACCTAGTGAAGTTATTGTACCGGAAGATTCTGTATTGGCTAACGCTATGGGTTTCCAGAAAATAGCTGAATCTCGAGTAAAGTGAGAAAAACAATTAATATGAATAAGATTCGTCTAAACGAATCTATTCTTCTTTTTTCTTCATTTTTGTTTATGTTTTATAAAATTACCATTTCTATATTCTTCAAATGCTAAATCTAATTCACGTTCGGTATTCATAACAATTGGACCATACCAAGCAACGGGTTCGCCTATAGGTTTACCTGAAATAAGTAGGAAGCGGACACTATCATCTTTTGTATGGATTTTTACTTCATCACCTTTATTGTATAAAACGCATTGCCCTTCCATAATAGGTTTCTTTTGTTCTGAATCAAAATATCCTTTACCTTGATAGATGAAAGCAAAAACCGTGTGATCTTTTTTCACAGTATGTTTGAACTCACCATTCGGTTGTATCATTATATCAAGATATTCAGGTTGTGTTACAATATCTTGAACAGGTCCTTTAATACCATTGATTTCCCCACTAATGATTTTCACAGTCACCTTGTCATTATAACAAATTTCAGGAATTTGATCCTTCAAAATATCTCTATATCTTGGATGCATCATTTTGTCCTTTCCAGGAAGATTAGCCCAAAGTTGAAAACCTCGCATAGAGCCATTAGTATTTTTAGGCATTTCTTGATGAATAATACCAGAACCAGCAGTCATCCATTGACAATCACTTTTACCAATAACACCGCTATTACCAAGACTATCTTCATGCCGAACTTCACCCTCAAGCATGTAGGTAATAGTTTCGATACCTCTATGTGGGTGCCAAGGGAAACCAGCTAAATAATCATTAGGATTATCAGAGCCAAAGAAATCAAGTAACAAAAAAGGATCAAAAAGTGGGACTTCATTAAATCCGAAAACTCGCTGAAGTTTTACACCAGCACCATCAAATGTTTGACGACTAGTTATAATTTTTTTAATTAAACGTTCTTGCATTACTTAAATCAACTATCTATTAATTGTAAATAATTAACAATAGGAGCAATCTGATTAAAAACTAATTAAATAGAAAATTAAATTGAACAAGGAAAATATCTTATAAAGTAAAAAAAATCACGTTTTTTATTCTTTATTGATCCTTGAGATTCTCTTTAACTAATTTATCAGCAAGAAATATAGGTAAGGGAAGTTTGGATTGATAGATTTGGCTTTGAGTAAATTCACGAAGAATATTTATTACAGATGATAAATTTATCTGATGACCTTGGGAAGCATAGATAGGTTTAGCAGGAGGATCCATAGACTGATATGCTACACCTATGGTTTTATCATTATAATAAATATCAGAGTAACCACCTTTAAGCAAAGGAGATTGATAGTCTCCTAAAAGCAATTCTTTGGCGATACCGATTGTGGGTTGATTTAATTCTAAACCCATTTGACTTGCTAAACCTAAACCATAAGGATGAATGATACCATTACCATCAAACATGAATAAATCAGGTTGTTCCTCTAATTTTTGAATAACAGCAAAATAACCCGGAGATTCTCGAACATAAAGAAAGGTAGGAATATAGGGAATAGTAGGTTTGAAGAATTCTACATGTTCTTCAATAATCTCCAGAGTGCGAAAATCAACCACAGTAATACCTGCACAAGCTAACTCATCAGAAGCAAGAAATGCCACATCCAATCCAGCAACTAAAGATAAATTACCTAAATTAACCTTAGATGAAAGGTCAAGTTGCTTGGCAAGCTTAAGCTGTTGATCACGAATAGGCTTTAAATGTTCACGAAATTCCTCAGGAATATCAAGGTACGAAATATTTTCCATAAAAAATGAAAGCAAGTAACTTATATAAAAAGATAGAAGCATAAAAACAATATAACCGTAATCTTTTTTAAAGAAATTTGAAAACCCAACAATAGAATTATTGAAAATATTCAGCTGAGGTTTCCTAGCTTGGTAGGGAGACGGATTGCTAAAATCCCTCCTACAGCCACGGATTGCAAATATCCGTTGTGCACCCGCACGCGTGGGTTCAAATCCCACCCTCAGCACCACTTTTCTTACCAATAACAATGTTTTCTCATTAGTATACTTTTTAAATTCAATTAACCTTACAATCAAAGATTAGAATATCGTTTATATGGTCGGTACTTTATGAAGGATTTATTGCAGAAGCTCATTGATTCTAGACCCGATGGCGTTTATATGGAGGTCCGTTATCATCGTCGTGAACAATCAGATTTTCTTATTAGAAATGGTAAATTAGAAAAAACTATCTATGATGATCATTCTGGTGTGGGTATTAGAGTTTTAGTCAATGGGGCCTTTGGTTTTGCTAGCACAAGTTCTCTAACAAAAGAGTCTCTTACTTCAACAGGCAATGAAGCTATTTCTGCTGCAAAAAATCTTTCAGAAAAAATTAAAGAAAAAATTCATTTAGCTCCGATAAAACCCGTTAAAGGTTATTTTGAGAATGTAGGTACTGATCCTCTACGAGACCATTCATTTGAAGAAAAAATAGGTATTATTATAGACACTGATAAATTCATTCAGAAAAGCGATGAACGAATAAAAGGTTCCATGGTTCATTTTCGAGAACCTTATAGTCAACGAATTATTTTAAATTCGGATGGTTCCGAAGTTGAAATAGTTGATACCAGACCAGATATTTTTGTTCAAGCAATCGCTTCTGAAAATAGCAAAAATACAGCATTTACTGCTGTTGCTGGAATAACAGGTGGATGGGAAATTTGCACTAAAAATCCACCTACAGAAATGGCCCAAAAAGCAGTGAAAATGTCTCTTTCATTATTATCCGCTCCTTTAGCTAAAGGTGGAAAACAGTCTATTGTTATGAAACCTGATGTTGTAGGTTTCATCTGCCATGAAGCAATTGGACATACAGTTGAAAGTGATTTTGTTCAAGCTGGTAGTGTAGTTAAGGATAAACTCGAGACAAAAGTTGCTAGTGAATTAGTAACAATGCTTGATTCAGGAAAACAACGAGAGGCTGCAGGATGGTTACCAGTTGATGATGCTGGTGTAGGATGTAAAGATGTTAAAATAATAGAGAACGGGATACTAAAGTCATTTTTACATAGTCGCTCGACAGCCTATGAATTTAATGTTGAACCTGCAGGTAATGAAAGAGCGTTTGAATTTAATTTGGAACCATTAATTCGTATGAGAAATACCTACCTTGAACCAGGAGATTTCTCAGAAGAAGAACTATTTGAGGGAATTGATTTTGGTTATCTACTTAGTGTTCCTCAAAGTGGACAAGCTGATAGTACCGCAGAATTTATGTTCACTGTAAAT
>JAEORM010000030.1 GCA_016840905.1 Candidatus Gerdarchaeota archaeon
CATAATCTCAATGATTTCTATATCATACACTCTGTTGTTTTATTATTAAAGCGTTGTAGAAAATTCCAACAAGGTTTGTGATTAGAAAATTCAATATATCTAGTAAATTCGTTCTGGTATTTTTGTCGATAAAAGCACTTTTTCTCTCAAAAAATGGTTATCATAATATTTTTGACTAGTAAAAAGCATTCAAAATTGATGATTTTAATGGAAACTCAATTTAATACCACTGAACCTTTCGCTCGGGAACTTGATAGTAATGATCCCTTAGCAAGATTTCGTGATGAATTTATTATACCTGAAAATACTATTTATGTTGATGGTAATTCTTTGGGTTTGATGGCTAAAAAATCTGAGGAATGTATAACAAGAGTAATTAATGAATGGAAAACCCTTGCTATTAATGGTTGGTACATAGGTAAACCATCTTGGTTTTACTTCAGTGAAATTTTAGGTGAAAAAGCAGCCCCTTTAATTGGGGCAAAAGCAAATGAAGTTGTTGCAACAGGAACTACTACAGTTAACTTACATGCTTTAGTAAGTTCATTTTACCTTCCTACAAAAGATCGAACAAAAATCCTTGCTGATGTTTTAAATTTTCCAACTGATATTTATGCATTAAAAAGTCAAGTAGCATTGAAAGGTTATGATCCAAAAGAACATTTAATTTTAGTGCCATCTACTGATGGTCGTTTCTTAGATGAAGATTTAATTATAGACCATATGAAAGAGGATGTTGTTTTGGCTGTACTTCCTTCTGTTCTATATCGTAATAGTCAATTATTAGATATTCCTCGTTTAACTAAAGAAGCGCATAAGAGAGGGATTTTAATTGGTTTTGATTGCAGCCATTCTGTAGGAGCCATTCCTCATAATTTCGATAAATGGGATATAGATTTTGCTTTTTGGTGTAGTTATAAATATATGAATGGTGGACCAGGTGCACCAGCCTTTCTATATGTAAACGAGAAACATTTCGATGTTTACCCTGCATTAAGTGGTTGGTTTGGAAATAATAAAGCAACACAATTCAATATGTCACTTGAATTTGAACCGGCAAAAAATGCTGGGCAATGGCAAATATCATCACCGGGCATTCTTGGTGCAGCAGGGATAGAAGGAGCATTGGAAATCACTCTTGAAGCGGGGATAGATGCTATTAGAGAAAAAAATATTCAAATGACATCTTATTTGATTTATTTAATAGATGAAATTTTAACAAAAGAACCATATAATTTTATTTTAGGTACTCCTCGAGAGAATCATAAAAGAGGAAGTCATATAGCATTAGAGCGAAACGAATTTTCATATGAAATATTTGAAGCTCTTAAAGCTCATGGTGTAATAGGTGATTATCGTCAGAAGAATATTATTAGAATAGCACCTGCAGCGTTGTATAATACTTATCATGAGATATGGCGTGTTGTTCATATTTTAAAGAAAATAATAGATGAAAAAGAATATGAACAATTTAAAATAAAGGAGTAAAAGAAACTTCTGATTTAAAGCGGAACATTAAAGTGGTAATTTAGACCATCAAAAATTAAGAAAAATAAGGTTGTTGTTTACATGACAGAAAAAGATATCGCTTGGGATTTATCAGATGTATTTCCAAGCATAAATGATCCATCCATAGAAAAAGCTATAGAACAAATACAAAAAGTAGCAAATAATATTGCTGAAAAGTATTCGGGTAAAATCATTAATTTTTCAGCTAATGAATTATTAATCCTTTTACGAGAATATGAAGAATACCTTATAGAATCAAGAAATCTAGGTATGTATGCAAGATTATCATATGCTGCAAATATGACTTTACCTGAAACTCAAAAATTAAATGATCGTGTTAGTAAACTTGGAGCTGAATTAGGTAAAAAATTAGCTTTTCTTAACATAGAGCTTGGAAAATTAATAAGTTCAAAACCCGAACTAATTAAGGACCCAATTTTAATCAATTATAAACACTATCTTGAACGAATTAATCGAGCTGTACCTCATCAACTCTCAGAAATTGAAGAACAATTAATTATTGAAAAAGATCAAAATGGCATTAATGCCTGGCAACAATTACAGAGTAAATGGTTAAATACAAGAATTTTTGAGGTTGAGGTTGAAGGTGTCAAACAAAAGCTCCCTTATGGTAAAGCTAATGGATTACTTCCTCATAAAGATAGAGCAACTCGTAAATCAGCGAATCAAGAAATTTATTGTTTACTTAAAAATGATGGAGAGATTTTTGCTTCAGCTATGAGAAGTATTTTTGATGATTGGATCAATATAACGAAAAGGCGTAACTTTGATTCAGAAATGCATGCTAGTTTAATTGCTAATGATACTGAACATGAAATTATAGAGAGTCTCCTAAAAACAATTGATGAAGGTTCTCATATATATAGAAGATATCTAAAATTGAAAGCCAAATTATTGGGTCTCCCAATTTTAGCAAACTATGATATAGATGCACCTTTGCCCAATTCTCCTGACATCAAATATGATTATGAAAAAGCTAAAGAGATAACAGTAGAAGCATATAGCAAATTTGATGAAGACTATGCTTATGCAATAAAGGATATGTTTGCTCGAAATCATGTCGATGCTTCTCCAAGATTTGGTAAAAGAAATGGCGCTTTTTGTTCAAGCTGGTATAAAGGAAAATCAGCTTTTATGTTACAAAGCTATAATGAAACATTAGATGGTATCTACACTTTAGCTCACGAAATGGGTCATGCAACCCATGATTATTATTTTGCTCAAGAACAAACTATTCTTAATAGTACCATGCCTATGATTGTTGCAGAGACAGCTTCTATTTTCGGTGAATTATTAGTAACTGATTTATTGTTAAACAAAGCACAAACAAAAGAAGAAAAAATGGAAATTATTTGTCAAGTACTTGATGGTGCTGGAATGGCTGCTTTCCAAGTTACTGCACGTGCTTGGTTTGAACAAGATCTTTATGATGCAAATAAACGCGGCGAATATTTAGACTATCAAACAATTAGTAAGTATTGGACAAAGAATCGTGATAGGATTTATGGTGATGTAATTGAATGGCTCGATGTTATGGATGCTGAATGGACCATGAAAGGACATTATTACATGCCAAATTTCAGATTCTATAATTATCCATATGTCTATGGTCAGTTATTCGTTTATGCTCTTTATCAGAAATATATAGATGAAGGAAAAGCCTTTGTTCCTAAATTCAAAAAAGCACTAGCTATAGGTAATAGTCTCTCACCAAAAGATATTGGTGAATTATTAGGACTAAATGTAGCAGATCCAGAATTTTGGAAATTAGGAATAAAACGTTTTGAATATTTTGTTGATGAGCTAGAAAAACTCATGAAATAAGAGATATTTCGGTTATTTTAACCGAATATTTTTTATTTTTTTATAAGATTAAATACATTAATTTTGAAATGGTATTGGGGTAAGTAAATATGATGGAAGAAATTCCTTTTGATTTAACCGATGTTTTCTCTGGGATAAATGATCCTGCTTTTGAAGAAGCTATTGAACAGTTAAATTCTCTTGTTAATGAATTCGCAAAAAAACACCAAGGAAAGATAGAAAAATACGATGCTGAAGGTGTTCTTAATTTACTACTTGAATATGAGAAATATCTAGAGAGTTATGGTACAATTCGAGTCTTTGCAGGATTTTCTTTTTATGGAGATATGACTAAAAAAGATGCTCAAATTCTCTATAATCGTTTCAAGGAAATACATGCTATTAATGCAAAAAAATTAGCTTTTTATAATCTTGAATTAGGTAAATTGTTAGTGAAAAAGCCTGAATTGATTAACGATAAGATTTTGCAAAATTATCATCATTATTTGAAGCAAGTTCAAGAAATCACCAGCCATCAACTCACTCCTATCGAAGAACAACTAATAATAGAAAAGGATCTTTACGGAGTCAAAGCGTGGTCTGATTTACAAAGTAAATGGTCTAGTATAAGAGAATTTGAAATCGATATTAATGGAAAGAAAGAAGTTTTCCATATTGGTGAAAGAACCAAATATGCTATGAATGAGAATCGAAATGTTAGAAAACAAGCTTTAGAATTAATTTCAACTGATTGTGTTAAAAATGGGGAGATCTATGCTTATGCTCTTAGAAATATTTGTAGTGATTGGGTTGCAATATGTAAAAGAAGAAAATACGCAAAACCAATTGATGAATCTTTATTCTACAATGAAATCGATCAGATTATATTAGACAATATGTTTTCTGTTATTGAACGTAACATCCCCTTATATAGAAAAATCTTGAAAATAAGAGCAAAACTATTAGGTTTACCAAAATTAGCTCCTTATGACACAATTGCACCAATATCTGGTATGAAAGCAATAAAATATTCTTGGCAGGATGCACAAAAACTAATTTTAACTTCTTTTTCAAAATTTGATAGAGAATTCATGGATATAGCTAAAGATATGTTTGATAGAAATCATATAGATGCTACTTCTCGTAAAGGAAAAACAGCAGGAGCTTTTTGTTCTTCTTGGTATGCTGGAAAATCTTCTTTCATTTTGCAAAGCTTTAATGAAGACATAGAGAGTGTAACTACAACTGCTCATGAATTAGGCCATGCTATTCATAGCTATCTTATGTATAAAGAACAAACGATTATTAATTGTGGGTATCCATCAACTGCTGCAGAAACAGCCTCTTTTTTTGGTGAGCTTTTATTGATCGAACAACTATTGAATAAGGTTGAAACAAAAGAAGAAAAAATTGATATTCTCCTAAAATTGGTAAGTAGAATTGGTCATGTTATTTTTGGTTTAACACCTATGTATTGGTTTGAATTAGAACTTTATAATGCAATAGAAAGAGGAGAATACCTGGATTATTCTACTATTACAAATTATTGGGTTACTGCTCGAGATAAAATCTACGGAGAAGAAATCGAATGGTTTGAAGAAAGCAACTCATCATGGTGTCTAGTTCCTCATTATTACATGGTTAATAATCGATTCTATAATTATCCCTACATTTTTGCTCAATTATTTGTTTACGCTCTTTACCAACAATATCTTAAGGAAAAAGAAACTTTCATACCAAAGTTCAAAAAAATATTAAGCGCTGGTGGGAGTTTACCCTTAAATCAACTGGGTGAGATAATGGGTTTAGATATTACAAAACCAGAATTTTGGGAATTAGGGATGAAGCAATTTGAATATTTTGTAAATGAACTTGAAAAAATAATCTAAAAAGGATAGGTTAAATCAACCTTTCTTTTTTTATTTAATACCAAATCATTTCCACTGGTGGATTTTTAGTAACAAAATAAACTGTGAAAATCACTATTAACAACATAGCAATTATACAAAACGCACCAATTCCTAGAAACACTTTTCGTCGTGTTGTGAATTTCTCTTGGGGCATTTCTTCTTCGAGTTCTTCTGCCATGATTTTTCAATCCATTCTTTCATTTTTGAACTTTTATCTATTTTGTATAAATTATACAGAATATACTTGAATTATCCACTTCTTCTATTTTAGCATTTACTTTTATTTTTTTGACAAGTTCGTTAAAATCATGTTCTGTAAAAGTAGTAGCAATAAAACCATCTTTACAGACAATTTTACCATCTTTTGTTTGGTCAAAATCTATTTCACCTAATAATCCTTGTTCAGATTGATCAATGAACCATTCTAATCTTTCTTGCCAAATTTTTTCTGAATAACTAGAGAGAATGACTTTCCCTCCTGGTTTTGTTACTTGAATGCTTTCAGTTACCAAAATGGTTGGATCAACCTTAAATGCTGAAATACCATTTTGTATCGCTATAACAATATCAAATTTCTGTTCTTCAAATTTAAGTGATTGTGCATTCATTTGTAGCAATTTCACATTTTTAAATTCTTGAAGATAATATTCTGCCAAAAGTAAACTATCTTTTGATGTATCAATACCATAGACCATAGCTACTTTCTGAGCTAAAGGTTTCATTACTCTACCATAACCACAACCAAGTTCTAGCACAATATCATTAGGTTGAGTTTGTGCTAAAACATATTCGATTTCAGCAGTCAAATATTGTTGAATTCTAGGTTTAGCAATATCATAGCATTGTTTCAATTTATTTGCTGAAAGTTTTTGAGAGTAATATTCATCCATCAAGTTATTTCCATTATTCTTTTCAGCTAATATAATTGTAATAGTTAATCAAAGTAATGGTCATCAAAAACTAAAGTCAATATATTGATTTTCATAATACTTTTAGTTACCTCTGGTAATAATTAATAACATTAAAGCAATTTTACGATAAACTTAGTAGATAATTTGTTTCGAGAGATTGTAGATGAAAATATCCATCAAAGGAGCATGCGAAAATAACCTCAAAAATATTGATGTTGATATAGATGATGGGATAACAGTTGTAACTGGAATTTCTGGTTCTGGAAAAACATCTCTCGTTTTTGATACACTCTATAAAGAAGCTCGCAGAAGATTTATGGATATTTTTTCCATAAGAACCTCTGCACTTAGAATGCAACCTGTAAAGGTTCAAAGTTTGATAGGTGTAGGTCCAACAATAGCTGTAGGGCAAAATTTGCTTAATAGAAATCCTTTGTCCACTCTAGCTACTGCTTCAGGTTTACATCCTTTTTTACGTTTATTATATGCTAACTTTGGTGAAAGACGATGTAATAATTGTGGAAATCTAATACAAATTTTAGATGAAGATTCAATTGTAGACAAACTAAATTTACTGAAGAAGCATAAGGAAATCACTCTTTTTAGTCCATTAGTTAAAAGGAGTAAAGGAAGTCATAGAGCACTTCTTAGTAAATTAGTTGCTACATTTAAACATCAAAATATTTTTGTTGATGGAAAAATTTGGGACAACAAAAATTTAATCCCAACAATTGAACATGATATTGAAATAAAATTAGGTGAAATAAAACAAAACACTTCTATTAAACAAATAAGGGAATTTATTCAAGAATCTGGTATGCTAGGAACGCCTGCAATAATACTTCGAGCAACTAATTTTGAGGTAATTTTTTCTAAAGATTACATTTGTGCAAATTGTAATACTTGGCTGGGAGAAGTAAAACCACAGCATTTTCATACTAGATGTCCATTTTGTGAGGGTAAGGGTTGCGTACAATGTAAACAAACAGGTTTGCACCCACAAGCTGCAACTGTTTATTGGGGAGGATTAATTTTACCAGAGTTATTATCACAATCTATAGCTGATGTTAGTAGATTATTTGCTCAAGAAGAATTACCTAACTCAGCTGATAGATTAAAACATGAAATTACTAAACGGCTCGATTCGCTTCTTCAAGTTGGATTGGGTTATATCTCACTTGATAGACCTTCACCAACCTTATCTAGAGGAGAATCACAAAGAGTTAGATTAGCGGTAGCAATTTCTAGCAAATTGGAAGATATGCTTTATGTTTTAGATGAGCCAACAGTTGGCCAACATATGGCTGATGTTAATCGTTTTCTTCCAATTTTCAAGGAGTTAAAAGGTTCTGTTGTTTTTGTTGAACATGATAGAATGGCTGCTTTATCTGCAGATGAAGCTATAGATATTGGTCCTAAAGCGGGATTTATGGGTGGTGAAATTGTATTTCAAGGTTCGCTAAATGCATTGTGGGAATCCAATACAATTACTGGACGTTATTTTAGTCTAAATGAACGCGTACAAATCCCTTCTTCCAATAAAGCATCAAATCATTTTCTGATTTTTAAAGAAGCTTTTTTCAGAAATTTACAACAAATTGATATTAAAATTCCTTTAAACTGTATGACTGTTATCACAGGTGTTTCTGGTTCAGGAAAAAGCACTCTTATTGAAGAGGTTATAGTTCCTTCTTTAACAAAGAAGAAAGCAATTGGTTGTAAAGAAATTATTGGTTCCTTATTAAAACCAATAATAGTAGATCAGTCACCTATTGGACGGAATCCCCGATCAAATCCTGCAACCTATACTAATCTTTCAGATATTATACGAGAAATATTTTCAAACCAAACAAAATTATCAGCTTCCCACTTTTCGTTTAATAGACCTGAAGGAGCTTGTACTGCCTGTAATGGTATTGGTGCGCAAGAAGTAAAAATGCGATATCTTCCTTCTACTTGGATAACATGTGCTTCATGTTCAGGTGATAGGTTTTCTGAAGAGGTTTTGGAAGCTAAAGTTTCTTTTAATGGTAAAGAGTACTCAATTGCTGATTTTTATAATCTTGATGTTGCTCAAGCATATAATTTATTCAAAAATGAAAAACGATTTTCTGAAAAAAATCAAAACGCTGCTCTTAGAATTCTCAAAGCGATGATGGATGTTGGTTTGGGATATCTCCCATTAGGACAATCCTCAACAACACTTTCAGGTGGTGAAGCTCAGAGAGTAAAATTAGCAAAATATCTTGGAAAAGGATCAATTAAAGATCGATTAATCATTCTAGATGAACCTTCTACTGGTTTACATCCATTTGATATAAGTGGTTTATTGAATGTTCTTCATCGTTTAGTAAGAGCTAATGGAACAATTATCGTGGTAGAACACAACTCAGACATTATACGAGCTGCAGATTGGATTATTGATTTGGGGCCTGGAGCAGGTGATGAAGGTGGAAAAGTAATTTTTTCTGGTACACCTAATGATTTACTTCATTGTAAAAATTCATTAACGAGTGAATTTCTAGAACGAGAAGAAAAAATCAAACCAGAAGCAGAGAAGGAAGAGGTAAGACACTCTTATTCTGATAAAATTTCAATTCGAGGGGCAAATATCCACAATTTAAAGAATGTTGATATCGATTTTCCTAAAAATCAATTAATAGTTGTTACAGGTGTTTCGGGTTCTGGAAAATCAAGTCTTGTATCTGATATATTGGAAATAGAAGCTAGAAGAAGATTTCTTGAAACATTAACTTTATATGAACGTCAAAGCACACGAGAAGGACCTGAAGCTCCAGTCGAATCAGTTAGTGGCTTAGGGGTAACACTAACTGTTAAACCTGGTAGAGATAATTATAATCTACGAAATACTGTTGGAATAGCAACTGAGATTTCTTATCATTTCGCAATTTTATTTGCTAATATAGGTGATAAATTCTGTTTAAAATGCGGAGAGAAAATGATAAAAGGTGAACATTGGATTTGTCCATCTTGCAAATCTGTAGAACCATTAGCAAAGGTTCGTCATTTCTCACCCATAAATTATGCTGCGGCATGCACTACTTGTAATGGTGTAGGCACACTTAGAAAACCTTCTCCAGAGAAATTGATCATTAATCCTAAAAAACCACTTTGTGAAGGAGCAATGTATTCGCCAGGTTTCTTCCCTTATGGATTTATCTGTAAACCTTTCAATAGTGGTTATTATATAATACGAGCTTTAGGTGAGCGATATAATTTTGATCCTTGTAAAACTCCATGGAATGAAATGTCTGAAGAAGCACAAAACGCTTTTCTTTTTGGTGATTCAAAACCAATAGAAGGAGTAAGTATTGGTCGAAAAGGGCATACTAATCCATTTAAATTTACTTTTCGTGGTTTTTATGGTTGGGTGAGGGAATGGGATGTAGGAGGAACCTATACTGAAACACAGATCTGTCCTCAATGTAAAGGTGCACGTTTAAAACCTGAATATCTTTCAGTTAAAATTAATAATTTTAATTTACATGAAATTCAAGAATTATCTTTAATTGAACTTGAAAAAATCTTAGGCTCAATAAAAATATCTGAAACTAAACCCAAACTTATTTTTTCAAGTTATGAAGCAGTGATGAAACGATTAAAGTTTCTAATCCAAGTTGGTTTGGGATACATCCATCTTAACAGAATTTTTGCTACTTTATCTGCTGGTGAAGCTCAAAGAATAAAATTAGCTGGTTTGTTGGGTAGTGGATTAACTCATCTAACGATCTTATTGGATGAACCATCTCGAGGTATGCATCCTGTTGAAATTGATGGTTTGATAATTGCTCTTAAAGAATTAAGAGATGAAGGAAATACTGTTATCGTTGTAGAACATGATCCAGAAATAATTGAAAAAGCTGATTATCTTATTGATATGGGACCAGGACCAGGAATTGCAGGCGGTAAAATTTGCGCGAAAGGATCATTTCCAGCGGTACTTGAGAAGCAAACTATTACAACTGATTGGTTAAATGGGAAACGAAAAATTAATTTGAAGAAAATCACTCGAGAGTCAAAAGATTGGATGATTATTGAAGGTGCTAAAGCACAAAATCTGAAGGGAGAGGATATTAAAATTCCTCTGGGAATTTTAACAGGTATCTGTGGAGTTTCGGGTTCTGGTAAGAGTACTTTACTAATAGACACATTGGGAAGAGCATTGATTCCCAAAAAACAAACAACTTCTGTTGCTTATGAACCTATAGATCCAGGGGAGCATAAAGTTATCAAAGGTGCACCAGAACGTGTAATAATGGTTGATCAAACAAGACAGGGTATCTATAACCCATTATATTATTTAGGTTTAACAAAACCATTTATGAAAATCTATGCTGAAAGTGAGGATGCTGAAATTTTAGGTATAGATGAATCTATCTTGTCAAAACAATGTAGTGTTTGTAATGGTCGGGGAATCATTTCTACAGATTTAGATTTTCTACCATCTATTTTAACACCTTGTGATACTTGTAAAGGATCAGGACATATTGCTGAAATTTGGGACATCCGCGTAAAAGGGTATACTTTACCAGATTTATACAATCTAACAATAGAACAGGTTTATGAATTATACAAAAATCAACCTCAGATTGCTGGTAAATTACAATGTGCAATTGATGTTGGTCTAGGTTATCTTGTTATGAAACAACCAAGTTATTCTTTATCAGGAGGGGAAGTACAGAGATTAAAAATAGCGTTTGAGTTAAGTAAGAAAGCTCTCGATAGAACTTTGTATATTCTAGATGAACCAACTGTTGGGCAGCATTTAGAAGATATCAATAGATTAATTGGTGTTTTTAATAGATTAGTTGAATTAGGGCATTCAGTAATAGTAATAGAACATAGTACAGAAATTTTAGCTTCATGTGATTGGTTAATCGAATTAGGTCCTGGAGGAGGTCCTGATGGTGGAAAAGTAGTTGCTGAAGGTACACCTAGTAAACTTGCAAAAGGAACGACACCAACAGCAAAATACCTTCGTAAAATTTTGGAGGAACTAAAATGACCTGGTTACCAATTTTATTAGCAGACCCTTCACTAAATCTTCGTTATCTTGTGATGAAAAATTTCTTATCAGAAGATAATGCTGACGAATTGAATGAGCTAGAAGAACTCCGTTATGAAGATTCTTTATTGACTGATTTATTAGCTTTACAATCACCTGAAGGGTATTGGGATAAAGGTGATTTTGTTGGTGGAAGTCATAAAACTCGAATTTTCACTACTGCTCAAGCTTTAATTAGATTGAGTTATTTTGATTTACCAAAAGAATATCTTCCTATTAAACAAGGAGTTGAATATCTCTTTAGCGAACAAAGAGATGATGGTTCGTGGCCTTTACCTGCTTATCGAGAAAAATTTGTTGAAAAAGATGGTTATGAGATTATGTCATTGCAAACATCTTTACCTCTAAGAGCTATTGCCAAATGTGGCTTTGCTACTGATTCTCGTGCAGAGAAAGCATATAATTGGTTGTTAAATCAACGCACACCAGATGGCACTTGGCCAACAGGTATCGTAAAAGGAAACTTTGGTTATGTAGCTGGTTATCGAAAGATTGCTCAAAGTAGATGGGGGTGTCGGTCAAATACAACTGGGGCGCTGATTTGTTTAGCACATCATCCTAAGTATCAACATTCACCAGCTGCTCAAAGAGCCTTGGATTTATTATTGGGTCGTGATACACAAGAACAACAAACACTGGGTTATGAAGTGGCGAGAACAATTGGTTTTGAGCAAGCAACAGGATTTATCACTTATTTTGCAAGGTTTGATGTATCACTTATGCTTGACCTTTGTTGGCGCGTCAAAGCGACATTAGAAGACAATCGTATTAGAGAATTAGTTTCTTTCATAGAGAACCTACAAGGTCCGTATGGTCTTTGGGAATATCATGAGAAACCTCACGCATCACGATGGATTACATTTGATATACTAAGATCACTTAATAATTTACAAGCTGATGGCGAGTGGCTAAGCAATGTACCAAAAACGCCTTTCCAAACCTATCCAAAAACAAAGAAACGATTTTAATTTTGTTTTTAACCAAATTTAACTAAAGAAAAGCAAAAAGAAGAAAAGAGTTTCCAACAATTTCCAACTATTTTACCAAGAATTTAACATTAATGATAATCGAAATAATCTTAAAAGAGATTATTGATTGTTTAATAGTAAAAGAAATTTTGATGGAAGTCATGTACATGAGATTCATAGTATTTTGGGAATATCTACCTGAAACCTTGGATGAGGTATTAAAAAAATTAAATAAATTTGAAAAAGAGGAAGCAAAAAATAAAGAAAAATATCCTACAATACTAACAGGTCCATTTTTATTTACAGGTGAATCCAAAGGTATAACAATTTGCTCAGCTGATAATGACGAACAGATTTTTAGCTTATATCAATATCTCCATCCAGAGTTAAAAATGAGTTTTGTTCCTGTTATGGATACCAAAGAAGCTAAAGAATTTTTATTACCAGGTAAATAGCTTAATAGCTCTTTCTTTACTTTGGTGTAGAAAACGATGGTGGTAATTCTTCTACTTTTTTAGTTGTTTTTGGTTCACTAATGAATAAATAACCCATTGATGCTATTAATCTCCCACCTGCAATGATCCAAAGTAAAACATAAATTGTCAACCATTCATTGTTCATAATTTTTATGTGATCAGCAATTATCCCCATTACAAGACTAGCTATAAATGTTACTACACCAACAAAGAGATTATGGATGCCTGTATATGTTCCTTTTTCTGCTTCTGGAGCACAATCCAATATATAGCTATTTTGTCCAACGAAATAAAATGCATTGCACATTCCACTAACAATTGAGGAAAGTGACATAAACCACCATGTTGGTAACCATATGATTGCTATTGCCAAATTTAGTGGTACTAAAAATAATCCCACTCTTCCAATAAATAG
>JAEORM010000299.1 GCA_016840905.1 Candidatus Gerdarchaeota archaeon
CAATTGTTTCCAGTTCTTCCCTATAAATTAACCTATCCCAATTAACACCAACACGAGTTGAAAACCCTTTATCAATATCACATTCTGTATCGATACAAATAGCTATCCCGCCTTTTTTTTGAGTGTTAGCAAGAATATGAGTCGCAAGAAGTGATTTTCCTGCTTGATTTTCTCCAATTAATTCCGTTACTCTACCTACAGGAATTCCACCATTTTTTTTGTTAGAGATTATATAGTCCAATAAAGTAGAACCAGTAGAAATATATTCTGTAACTGGCTCTATCTCTTCTGTTTCAAGTATTTCTTTAAGTTCTTTATCTTTATTTAATGTATCTAATTTTTCTTTCTTCTTGCGACTCATATTTTATTACTCCGCTGTATTAGCTTCTGCTAAAGCTTTTTCAAAATCAGCATCAATATTTGCTAAAGCTTCTTCAGCATTACCACCTTTAACAACTTCAACACTACCTTGATCAGCATTGCTATCATCACTATCGTCTGTACTATTCAACATTTCATCCAATCGTTTCTGAATTTCAGACAATGGCATGGGTTGAAAAATTTCATCAATAGTTTTGCTATTTTTCATAATTTCTTGAATCTTATCTTCCTCGGCCAATGGACTTGACTTTCTACTAAAAGTCAAAGAAGTTTCTGGGTAAGCCTTGCCACCTTTTACTTCACTTTTAATTGTAGCGTCAATGCCATTAATAGGATCCATATAGTCTGAATATTCTTCATCCAACAAATGCTCAATAAGAACAGTATAAACCGTCTTTCCAAAACCATAAAACTTTGGAGTTAACTCTGGATCTTCTCGATCTACGACCACTCCATAAACTCTTTGTTTTGGCCAAAAATCTCTTGCCAATTCCTTATCTTGTGGATCACCTGTTTCATTGAGTTTGTTAGCAAGATCACAAATAGGACAAATCTTTCCAAAATTTCGACGAGGACAAAGAATGCTTCTTCCTTCCCCAATACGATAATGAAACCATTTCTCAATAAAAGGATCGTCACTATAAGGATACTTAATAAATCTTATTTTACTAATTTCACCCTTAGGCTTTGGCTTCCAAAGATCTGATGTAAAACGTTTCTTTCCTGGGTTCTTAAGTTGATCTAATTTTCTTCTTAGTTTTTCTAAATCCATTTTCTTTTCTCCTTTCATTCATAAAGTTTTGTTTGTTGATTTGCTTCTGTCTTTTGAAACTTTTTTAATTCTTTTAATCTTTTCTTGGGCGAACCAAGACCCGTAAGTACCGTATAAATTACAAACTTGTCACTGTTTACTTCATAAATCCCACGAAATACAATTGCGTTACCTGTAATATTAGCTAGTGTATCAAATCCTGTTTCTAAAGATGTCATGAGGCCAGCAGTATTATCTAGCACAACAGCAGGTATTGTAGCTATGCTAGCAGCAGCCTGTGCTGAAGATATATCAAAACCACCACATAAAAGCCCTCTTTCTAAATTCGAACGAATAGCTTGTGAAATATCTGAACCGTCTGCATATTTTTTCAACGTAGTCATGCCCATAACCATACAACCACCAGCTGAAAGAACTCGATTGTAATCAGCAGGGTCAAAAGAAGTGAAGTTGCTTGGTTGGCTAGACAACACGTTAAACATATGAAACAAACCAGTCACAGTTGCATTAACAGTAGCCCAATATTTTCGTGGAGTAAGCTTAGGATAAAGCTTGTCAATCTTATCATTATCAAAAATAATCAAAGGGCTAATAAGATTCTGTTCTGCTAGCCCACAAAGTTTAGAAGTAATCAAATGGGCATTATCAGCCACAATAGGTGAAGCTGCTTCTCCAGCTCTTGGAAGGGCCAAGAACACACCCACTTTGCTATTAGGATCAGAGACGCCAAGATATGTTAAATATTTTTTGGCAACTTCTATAAGCCTTAAACAGGAACCTCCTCCAGTATTGTGAACAAGATACATTTGCCCCGTTCCAGCAAAATACGAAGCATTATCAGCAACTGTTAAATCATAATAATCTATATCATCTTCTGTAGAAATAGATTGAATTTGTGTTAAGTATTTCCAACAATTTTTGATTGTACCTTTACCATATTCTCTAAAAAATACTTCAGCTTTGCTATAACTTAAACAATATCTTCCATGAACATAATCATAAAAATATGTATCTTTTAAACAAGCATCATTAACATGTTCTTTAATTTTCTCAAATGAAATTGGAAAAATAGAGCCAATAGATACACTATCTTGAAATCTATTTTTTTTAGCTTCAAGATTTTCTAATAATAAATCTCTATATCCATTTAATCCAATGTGTTGAAACAATGCACGACCTAATATTTTTTCGTTATTTCTTACAGAAGTTTTAAGTCTATAAGTACAACCAATTCCGTGCAAACGAGCAATTTCACAAAGTTCATTAACAAATTTAAGATCTGTC
>JAEORM010000300.1 GCA_016840905.1 Candidatus Gerdarchaeota archaeon
TCGTTCGCACGGACCAAGGTGTAACCCTCGGTCGTTTGCTTGATCGTCGCGCCGAGGCGGCGATACATGCGGTAGCCGAGCTGGTAATTCCCGAACGTGCATTTTCAGTTTTATCTGGTGGCCCTTCAATTCTAGCAGCTGATGGTTCTATGCTAGCAAATCCCCAATTACGATATTTCGTTTTGGATGTAGCTAAAGAGAAAGGAATTAAAATTCAACATTCTATCCTTGCTCGTGGTGGAACAGATGCAGGAGTAATGCATATTACAGGTTCAGGTTGCCCAAGCTTAGTCTTCGGTATTTCTACAAGACATATCCATTCTCATTATGGTATCCTAGATTTAGGTGATGTAGAGAAATGTATTGATCTTTTCATTGAAGTTATCAAACTATTAGATCAAAAAACAGTTGATTCCTTTACTAAGTTATAAAGCTAAGAAAGGAACCTTCTTTTCCTTTTTTATTAAGACTTTAGATTTATTAATATAAGGAGATATAATGATACTAGTTATTAACGAGGAATATTACTATGGCGCAATTAATAATTGACGATATTAAAGTTGGAACTGGTCCAAGTCCTAAAAATGGCGATAAGGTTACTGTTCATTATACCGGTTGGTTAACTAATGGAAAGAAATTCGATAGTTCAGTTGACAGAAAGCAACCTTTTGAATTTCAGATCGGTGTAGGACAAGTAATTAAAGGTTGGGACCAAGGTGTTCTTACTATGAAAGTTGGTGGAAAAAGAAAACTAACCATCCCACCAGAACTAGCTTATGGAAGCAGAAATGTAGGTAATGGTCTAATTCCCCCAAATTCAACATTAATTTTTGAAGTAGAATTGTTAAAAATCAAATAATATTATTGATTTTTTACTATTTTTTCTTTTTTTTATTACCTTAAATTACTCAATAACATAAACGTGATTACAAGAAGTTTTTATAGTGGAAGGACTAATGTAACTTTGCGTGTTGTGCCATTAACACGCCTTTTAAATAAAGACTATCTCCTGTTTTGCGTGGAGCTCTCAAAGGGATGCTTCCACGCCCAATCCTTTTCTTCAGCATTTGACAATAATTTTGTAGTTTTTCCAATTAATCGTTTGAATTCTGGCATTCATTGTTTTCAACAAGCTTTGATAAAAACCAAATAAATTTAAATAAAATTAATTTTTATCCTCACTAGTATAGTTGTATCTTTATAATTAGAAGGGATAAAATGAATCTAATTAAACTTCAAAAAATAATCTATTTGCTTACCTTTGCAAGTAACTTGTTGTTTATCATTTTAACATCCATTGCAATGCTTACCTATCCAGGAGGAATACAAAGTGATCCTACAACCACAGGTTATATATTCTTTAAAAATTTCTTCAGCGATTTAGGAAGAATAACTGCATTCTCGGGTGATTCCAATCTAATAAGTAGAACATTATTTGTACTAGCGTTATTAATTGAAGGTCTTTCATTAATAGCTTATTTCTCATTTGTACTCCCATTATTTAAAGATAAAAAGAAAGCAATTTGGTTAAGTAGACTTGGAACATTAAGTGGTATTGTTGCTGCCCTAGGATATATCTTATTAGGGATGGTACCTTTAGATCTTCATCCTATTGCTCATGGAACATTTACTTTTATAGCTTTTATTGGGACCTTTATAGCATTAATTTTCTATTTGGTAGCAATTTTTAATACTTCTTCTTATCCCAATGGTTGTGCTTGGCTTTTTATTGCTTGTTCAATCCTATCATTAACTTATATAATTATACTATTTGGTGGTGGAACTTCTGGACCGTTATCCAATCTTATATTGCAATCAATAAGCCAAAAAATAATTGTCTATATTCAGATAATAATTTTCGCTGTTCAAGCGTTAGCTTCTTATTATGTTTTACAAAGAAAACAACATAGAATAACCATAGATTAAATAAATAGAAAGTCTAATGATAAATAGTAATTTGGAGAAATAACGATGAATTGGAGAATATTTAGGGAAGCATTTTTTATTTTCACAACGACATGTTTTTTCTTGTTTATAGTTTTACTAAGTTTGGCTATTTTCTTTTATCCAGGTGGTTCAAGATTTGATCCTAGTACTGTAGGATTTGATTTCCTAAATACCTTTGTTAGCGATTTAGGAAGAAATATAGCTATAAATGGTGAAGATAATTCTCTTTCACAAGCATTTTTCATTACTGCAATCACTTTAATGGGAATATCTCAAATCTATTATTTCTTGAATTTACCATTTGAAATTAGAAACAAAAAATCCTCATTTGTTTTAGCAATTATTGGTTGTTGTGTTGGTTTTACAAGTGCAATTCTAAATATAGCAATAGCTTATAATCCCTGGGATGTTAACACTAGTTTGCATAACAAATTAATTTATACTTCTGCACCTTTGCTTTGTGTTACTGCACTTATCTTTATTATAGCGATTTTTATTGACAAAGAATTCTCAAAATTACAAGGATATTGTTTTGTAGCACTTTTTACTTTTTTTGCTTTATTTGCAATAGCTACTTCTATAGGCACAAAATTTCCTAATCAAATAAAATGGAATATAAGAATTCTTGGACATTTAATTTTTATTTATATTGAAGCAATAATTTTCATTTTGTTATCATTTAATATGTATAAACGTCTTCATAGATTAAATTCAAACAATACCTTTTTACTGGAAAATGAAAATATTAACCAAGCAAAGATTTAAGAAAAAGAAAATAAAAGGCAGTAAGAAAACATGGTGATAATTTTTGAGAATTTCCACAGACTTTCTAGTTATAGGAACGGGCATTAGTGGCTTAAGTTATGCCTTAAAAGTAGCAAAATATGGTTCGGTTTCTCTTATAACCAAAGATAAAATTAATGATTGTTCGACTTCCAATGCTCAAGGTGGAATTGCGGCTGTTTTTGATAAAAAAGATTCCATTGACTCACATATTCATGATACAATAATTGCTGGGGCAGGGTTATGTCGTGAGGATGTTGTTTATGAAATCTGTAAATCTGGACCTGCTTTAGTTCAAGAATTAATGGACAATTACGATGTTAATTTTAGTCAAAAAGATGGTGAACTTGAATTTGCATTAGAGGGAGGTCATTCAAATAGACGAGTACTCCATGCTGATGATCATACTGGTTTAGAGATAGAGAATAAATTAGTTTCTGCTGTTAAAAAAGAGAAGAATATTACTATCTATGAAAATCATGTAGCTATCAATCTTTTTGCTGATAAGAATGTCTGTTTAGGAGCCTATGTTCTCAACAAAATTACGGGTCAAATACTTAATTTTCAAGCTAGTGTAACAACTTTAGCAACAGGTGGTGCAGGTAAAGTATTTCTTGTTACTAGCAATCCCGATGTCTGTACAGGTGATGGAATCGCTATGGGTTATCGTGCTGGAGCAAGAATAATCAATATGGAATTCATTCAATTCCATCCAACATGTTTGTATCATCCACATGCGAAAGCCTTCCTTATAACAGAAGCAATGAGAGGTGAAGGAGCGAAATTAATTGATGCAAAAGGTAATCGATTCATGGGAAAATATCATCCCAAAAAAGAATTAGCTCCTCGTGATATTGTTTCACGATCTATTGATGCTGAACTAAAGGCTTCTGGAGCTGATTGCGTTTATCTTGATATCACTCATAAAGACCCAGCTTTTATTAAAGATAGATTTCCTATGATTTATGAAAAATGTCTTTCATATGGTATTGATATCACAACCCAACCAATACCAGTTGTTCCAGCAGCTCACTATACCATTGGTGGTATTAAGGCAACTATTTCTGGTGAGACAAACATTAAAAATCTTTTAGCAATTGGTGAAGTCGCTTGTACTGGATTTCATGGTGCAAATAGGTTAGCAAGTAATTCCTTATTAGAGGGATTAGTATGTGCAGATAAAGCTTCAAAATTAGGTGGAACATTATGTATGAATAATGGGGCTCCTTCAAAACAACCATTTCCTTATTGGGATCCAGGAATGGCAGAGGATCCAGATGAAATGGTTATAATAAAACAAAACTGGGATGAAATTCGTCGTTTTATGTGGAACTTTGTAGGAATTGTTCGTTCTGATAATAGATTGATACGAGCTGGTAATCGATTAGAGTTGGTTATGAAGGAAATTAATCAATTCTACTGGGATTTCAAAATTCATCCTCACTTAGTTGATCTTAGAAACTTAGCTCAAGTTGCTGAATTAATAATTAGGTGTGCTAAGGGAAGACGCGAGAGTAGAGGAGTGCATTACTCAATTGATTGTCCAAATTTGGCTAAAAACCTCTATAACACAGAACTTCAAATTTCTATGGTCGATCGTGTACCTATAAATGGAAAAATACATGAATAAATAAAAGGATTAATTTTTTCCTTTTATTTCATCAAAAAATTGTAAAATTTCTTCACTAAATTCTTTAGGTCGTAAAAGACATGTATAAGCATGTACAGAACCTTCAAGAGTAACTATTTTGGAATATTTAGACTTTTGAGCATATTTTTTCAGATTTCTTATTACTACCTCATGATCTTTTTCTTTTTCATCTGGTAACCATAAAATAGGACAAGTGATCTTTTTGAAATAATCATAAAAGCGGACTTTGTATAGTGGTTCAATATATGACCAAGTTTCTTCAGGAGTTTGTGGTGAAGTAAATTTCCCATCAACTTCCGTTATTTCATCTTCAGTGGCTTTTTTAACAACTTCAGTCCATGGGAAATATTTCTCCCAACGTTCCTTATTTTTAGCCAAATATTCTTCTCGAGAGTTATAGTATTCCTTAGGTCTATTTAGTATCCTTTCTTTCAAATCGTTCTTTGCTTTTTCTATAGCATCATCTTCTAGAACTTGATCTTTACTATCTGGTCCTACAATATCGTATAAACCACCATCTAAAATTATACAGCTAACTCGATTAGGGTAATTTGCTGTAAAGCTAATTGCCACATCTGCTCCCATTGAACTACCTACAATTTTAGCTTTTTGTACTCCTAATTTATCTAAAATACCTACCAAATCTTTGGCCATATCATCTATATGACAATTATTTTTTGGTTTATCAGAAAATCCATGGCATCTTAGATCTTGAGCAATAATATGATAATTATCTTTAAAGAAAGGAATAATTCCATTCCATACACCTAAAGTTGCACCACCATAATGAAGAAAAACAATTGTTTCTTTCCCATCATTTTTTAATTCAAGCACTCTAACCTTTATGTTATTAGTATCGATCATTGAAATTGTCATATACATCAAATCATTTCAAATTAATAAGTTAAAAAAAGTAAAAAAGAATAAATATATTCTTATCAAAATGTAATATTATTTCTTAAAAATATGAGAGACTAACCTTCCTTTATGACCTCTAACCATCTCTTAAGTGTAAGCTCTTTCCATTGTTCTCTTCGTGGAGGATAATATTCAATCAAATTCGCTTCTTTGATAATTTCTTCATCTGATTGGTTTTCTTTAATCATTTCTGACATTAAACTAGTGACTTGTTCAAGATAGGATAAGAATTCTTCAATTTTATCTTTACCACCAACATTTCCATGACCAGGAATGAAAAATTCTGCTTCAGTTGATAGATATTCCTTCAGTGCAGAAATCCATTTCAGAGGATTTGCTGTTTTATCACCACCCCAAGGAAAGCTTTCATTAAACAGGTTGTCACCCACAGTTAAAATTTTATAATTAGGACAGTAAACATAGGATGATCCTTCTGTGTGACCACCAGTGTTTTTAATGATAATCTCAACATCTTGATCCTTTATTGTATAATCATCTTGAAATGTCATAGTTGGTAAAATAATTTCCAATCCTTCTAAAGCAGTTGGGTCCTCAGTTGTTTTTATCCGTTCTTCTAATTTTTCTGGGCTCCAATCTGAATTAGCGCTTTCTTTCATACGATCTTCTGTATTCTTTGAAGCAATAATTTGACAATCCTTGTAAATTTGATTCCCAAAAACATGGTCACCATGAGTGTGGGTAATTATCAATATGGTGAATTTTTTCCCTGTATCAGCTTCAAGTTTCTCTCTAAACGATTTTACAATTGGTATGTGCATTCCTGAATCGATTGCTATTATTTGTGTTGGTAAAACATAGGCAGCAATATTTCCTCTTGTACTACTATCATCTATTGCAAAAACATTTTCAGTTACTTCTTTAATGTCCATTTTTTTTTCCTCACTAACTTATTTACTAAAATATTTTTTAAGTTCAAATGGGAATTACTAATTTTATAATTTTCTAAGAAGAGTTTTACCTTGATGATTATAGGTATATTAAAGAGTTTTTAGTTTTCGTTTAATTTGTTCTATATTAAATTTATAAACAGTCTTTTTTTGATGTTCCTTAAAACCAATTTTTGTATTAATTGATATCATTGCTTTATTTTTAGCTGCATTACCTGTTCTAATATATTTGATGTTAGAAAATTCATTTTTAATTATATATAACATCTCTGCTTTAAGCCATTTGGCTATTCCTTTCCCACGATGACTTTCTAGGACACCTGTTAGATCTTGTTCAATTTTTAATGGTGTATCTTTGTCATATTCAATTTCTGTCAAACCAATTATTGACTCTTTCTTATCCCGCACAATTAATGTTATCCAAACGATATTTCTTTCCTGATGTTGCTGCTCGTGATACTTCCTTAGTTCTGGAGTAATTATATGTCTTGATTCAGAATCTCCTCTTGGTTGTTGATTATTAATTTGCGTATAAATTGCACAATATTCTTCAATAATATCATCTGGACATTTTTGGAACCTTTCCAGGTATAATCCTTCATCCTTAGCGAGTAATTCCCCTTTCTTTTTCCATTCATTCATTAATTCCCAATCAATATTTGTTATTGGACAATGGTTGACAATACTCTCATTCGCTACAATACCCTCTAACTTTTCATAAAATTTCTTTTCTGATTCAGAGAAAGCCTTTACTTGAATAGTAGTTATATTGCCATAATTTTCTGCTTTTTTAATTAATATCCTTGCTAAATCAATACCTATCCCATCATTCCTGTACCCTTCAAGAATCTTAATTGTCATTCGAGCTAGATGTTTGATAATATTGTATGAAGGAGAATTTTGAGTAGTAAATGAAATAAAACCATATCCAATGAAGTTTTGATTTGTCCTCACTAACCACCAAAATTCGTCATCAAAAGGATTTGGTAATTTCAATTGATTTATTCTTGCTTCTCTTGTTGGCAAGGGATAATCTTTATCGCTTTCTAAAGCTACTGAATCTAAGAGCGTGCAAAAATCTTCGAGGATTTCTTTTGGAGCTGTTTTTGGATTGAATTCGATTATGCTGTAATATTCTTTGTCCATGACATTTCTCTATCAAACTCTCAAGTGAATTTTTAAAATCTTCTTTTGTTTCAACGAAAAATGGCGGTCTTGAAAAAATGAGAATACTTTCGGTAATCTCTCCCTAGTTAATTCTATTATTATTAAA
>JAEORM010000301.1 GCA_016840905.1 Candidatus Gerdarchaeota archaeon
AGCATCAGCAGTCATTGCTATATCATAATCAATACGACGAAATTCAGGTTTCAAATCTAGATTCATCGTTATCATCAAACGATATGTATCACGACCTTTAGCGTTTACAATGATTGGAAAAATACCATTACGTGTCTGAATAGTAAGGATGTTCGTGCTACTATCTTTAAGAATAACATTCTTTTCGCTAATCATTACAAATGCCGCAGCGACAAGACTTTGATAATCTGAATCGATTTCTTCTTTATGCGAAAAAACACTGATTTTAAAGTTAGATTTTCCGTCACTAGCATCTCCAAGGAATACACCTTTTTCAGAATTTAGTTCACGTATAACAGCTAATTTTTCATCTAGTGATAAATCATCACCAAATGGGATAACAATAATAGGATTACCTTGAAAGGGTTCAGCTGTGAACGTGTCAACAAGCTTTATTTCGAGTTGTTTAGCTAATTTTCGTTGGAGAGACATTAACATCAACCGCTACTGAATAAATCCACTTAAATTTTTTACTGATTTATTTAACTATTTTTATTATTTTTAAGTAAAAGCGCTGGGTAATAAAAGAATAAATTAAACAAACTATTTCTAAAAAAATAATTGTGAGGTTGTACAAAACAACCTCGAGAATAAAAATAACAAGTTATCTATTTACAACAGCAGCAATGGATTTAGAGGTATCCATTTCAGCTCGAGCTTCTTTCATATCGCCACGTAATTCAGCTGGCATTCTGGTTGGTAATTTAAAGCCTGATTCCTCATCTTGAGCGTAGGCAAAAACAAAGGTCAAGTAAGCAGTTTTCATGGGTCTGAAGATGAAGAAGGTTGGAAGGCTTGCAAAAATCAATGCTGGTAGGACAGTGATCAACATCGCCATAGGCCAATCAGCTATCACACCAGTTAGTTTAAGGACTAAACCGACAATGACACCAATGATACCATAAATGAAAATAGAAATCCATTGAACGATACTCATCGCTCCTTTCACACCGGTTTCTCTAATAAGAACATCCATGTAATAACGCTGCAATAAACTGAAACTTCGTTTAACACCATCTTTGAATTTTGTTCCTTCTATAGCAATAACTGGTAGAGTAAAGTAAGTAAGATACTTGAAAACGAATCCCAAAATCGCTGAAGCCATACGTGCAAAGACAGCTAAAATTACCCCACCTTTAGATTTTGCATTTGCTGCTGCATTGCGAAGCATTCTTTGAATCCAATTAACTAATGCTGTAACAATACCAAAAGTGAAGATAGCCCCAAAATTACCTGCGACGTTTTTACGACAGAATTTCATATCGGGATCTCTTTTTCGATACCACTCATAGGCATAGGTCGTGTTTATTGCTTCTGCTGCATAAAAGACACCGTAATAAATTATTAGTTGAACTAAAGTGACTATAGAACCAACTACGTAACCTAACCAGTTGATACCTAATACATAGAACCAGGAAACAAATACAGTAAATATTGCTGCTGAAGAAATAAGATTGAATAAAGTCATAAAACTTACCATTAAAGGTGCAATAATCATTCCTTTCTCGGCTAGTACAACACTTCCAGTGAATTTCATAAATTCGCCTGCACGTTGGAATTTTCTTCTATTTGTGAATAAACCAAAAATCAACAACAAAGCTGGACCTAAACCTATTAATGCATATAATCCTGCTTCTAGTCCACCAAAGATAAAAGAAACTATTGCTCCTACAACCGCACCAACAATATAGAATACTACTCCTGCGTAAACAAGAATGTGTCCAAATTTGGCTACAAGTTTTAATAATAACCAACCAAAGAACAACCCTAAAAGTATTAACCCAACAAAAACTACCAAAAGCACCCACCAATAGGATGCATAGGTCCAATTAGCTAATGCTTCACCAAAGGTTTGAAGGCTGCCATTTGGTATCGTCATTCCCCAGAGAACAATTAAACAAACAATACCTGCACCATAGAAAAGTAAGGCAAAAATAATGTAGGTAAAAATAGCTCTCTTATTGGCTGGTTTAAGATTGATTTTTCCTGAAACCATTTTAAATCCTCAATAATATTTGAAATGCTAACTATCTATAGAGGCTATTATTTATAATTCTTATTCCATCTACAGAGAAGAAGAATAAATTAAATAAAAAAATCACTGCCAAAAAATAAGCAAATATTGCAAGAATCCTTTTAAAAGAAAAGCACAGAGTGGAGAGAAAATATTAAGTAAATA
>JAEORM010000302.1 GCA_016840905.1 Candidatus Gerdarchaeota archaeon
ATACAATACTGACATCTTGGATGCAAATGGCATCCCTTTGGAAAATTCCGAGGATCAGGTTCTTCTCCTGGTATTGGCTTTAGCTTACCACGTGGTGCCATACTTGGTGTAGCATAGAATAAACCTTGTGTAAAAGGATGTCTGCAATCATAAAAAATACTTTCAACGGGTCCCATTTCGATAATTTGTCCAGCATATAAGATTGCAACATAATCAGACATTTCAGCTAGTACACCTAAATTGTGGGCTATTAAAATCATTGATAATTTGAACTGAACTTTCATTTCATACAATAAATCAAGAATTTGTCTAGCTACTGTTGCATCTAAACTCGACACAGGTTCGTCTGCGATTAAAAGCGTTGGATTATTAATTACCGCAGAAGCGATTTTAACTCTTTGGCTTTCTCCACCACTTAATTGATGAGCAAATTTTTCTGATGCTTTTACAGGATCAGGTATTGCTACTTGTCCTAATTGTGAAACTACTAATTCTTTGATTTCAGATCTAACAAGATCTTCTTCAGTATGGGCTCTATAAGGTTCGCTTGTAGCAAAAGTAATATCTCGAGTGGGATCTATTGCACCAGGAGAATTTTGTACAACTAACGAAATCTCTCTTCCTCGAATTTCATTAAAAATTTCTTCAGGAGCAACTAAAAGATCTTTACCTTTGTAAATAACTTTACCAGAGACAATCTTACCTGGATAATCAACAAGTCTCAAGATCGATCTTGCGAGGACTGATTTTCCTACACCTGAAGGACCCATTATACCTAAAGTTGATCCTTTGTATACTTTTAAGTTGATACCATCAAGTATTTTCCAAGTATTGTTGTCTTTATCAGTGAAATATGTTCTCAAATCTTTTATTTCTAAAAGAACCTCTTTATTATCTGATTGTTGACTCATTGCTTACAACTCAATTATCTTTAATTATCTATAACCAAGTATTTCTTTTCCATGGTTCATTTAGGAATATCCATTGGTTTGGATTTTCAAGGAATGATAAATAAAATGGTTTGTCTGAAATCTTAATAGGTGATTTTTCTTTTACAAGGATTTTCTGTTTATAAGTTGGATTTCGAATCCATGTTTCATTAGTATGATAAAGATAGACAGCTCCTCTTTGTTTCTTTATAGTTTCATACCTCGAGCTGAATTCTGAACTTACAAGATTATTCATTATTAATACCTCAGATGTAGGATTAACAGTAACGTGACCATAACCTGGTGGGATTAAAACTTGATCACCTGCTTTTGCTGGAACAATTATTATTTCAATTTGCTCTTTTTTCTTTTTAGTTTCTTTTTGTAAAAGATAAAATGCTTTTCCGTACATCACTTCATAGACTTCAGGATAACTGGTATTATTTTTAATAATGGGGTGAAAATGTCCTGCTGTTTTAATATATTCTTTACCTAATTTATTTGGAGGAATAATAGTAATATCAAATCTTATTTTATTTTGTTTAAAGAGATCTCTATCCTCTAATCTAGTGAAATCACGATACATAAAATAAAGATCAATATTTTCTTTTTGTGCGTTTAACCAATCACGGTCATAAATAACATCTTTCATATCAAAAAGTGTTCTAACTGAATAATTAAGGTCTAATCCTGAAGCGTCTGTAATTTTATTTGTTTCTTTATCTACCTGTAAAGTAAACGGAACAAATTTGCTAATATCTATTGCTGTCATTTTCATCATCTATATTTAACCATTAAAAAATATCAGTCTTTTGTATTTATTTTATCATTTCTTAATTTTCTAAACTATTTTATTAGATTTGTCATTAATTTTGTAGGTATATCTTTTTCAATAGAAACTATCATAGTTATAATGAAGCTACAATAATTCTTTTTGAGGTAGCGATAATTGGTTGATAACGATTCAAAAAATAACAAAGATAAAACATTAACCTGGGACAAGAGTTCTAAAAAACCGTCAATTGATAGCATTTCAACACCTAAGAAACTTTCTTTTCAAGAAGTGGATTTAGATAAATTGGAACGGGAAGAAGTATTAGGAGAACTTTTTGAGAAAATAAATCCTCTAACAATTCCAGCTGTAATTATAGGAATTATTCTTTTAATTCTCTCTTACATGCCTTTTCTTAATGGTTTACTAATTGGTAGAATTATTATAGGCTTTTCAGGTGGTTTATCTTTTATTTTCGGTTGTTCCGAATTGATTATTTTTGGAGTGAAGGGTATTGGGAAGAAACTCAATTGGTCTGAATATTTCATGGGAATCATAGCAGCTATAGGTGCAGATTCAAGTGATGTTGTTGTTGTGACAATCCTTTTAATAAAAGCTAAAAAACTTGTTGAGACTGGAAATCAAGAAAATATTGAATTAGCTCATAATCTAACTTCTACAAGCATAACTTTGGTTTTAACTACTGTTCTCATAAATATGTTAGTTTTAGGAGTTACTATTTTTATTGTTGCCAGAAAAAAACCTTACAAATTACCTCGAGAGCTAACTAATACTGAATCAAATTTAGTTCTAGCTATGACAATATTCTCTTTTATTTTCTTAGCTTTTGGATTCACTCATTCATCGTTAAATATTACCCAATTTGATAGAGCCTTTGAAGGTATAATGGGTATTTCACTCATGAGTTTCTATTTTATCTTTCTTGTCTTATTAATAAGTGATGCAAAAGAAAAACGAACTGAAAAAATAGGTCCCCAAATTTTAATTTCAGAATATTTTCCTGAAGATGATTTGGATTATCAGGATATTGACGTTGAAGATGATAATTTGAAGAAAAGAAAGTCGCTAAGGAAATATTTTCAAGATATTTTTAGAAATGGATTCAATAATGATGAAGGAGAGCAATTTATAGCTCTAAGAAGATTTCCATGGTATATAATAGTCCTTGTTTTAGGGATTGGTATAACAGGTATTATTTTTGGAGGAACAATGATTTCAGATTCAATTGTTAGTGCTTTAGATAGCTATAATTTGCCAATACTTGTTTATAGTGTTATAATTGGTTTTGTTTCATCAGCACCGGAAATGACCATAACTTTTAGAGCTCTAAGAGATCCTGAAAAGGAAAATACTCAAATTGGTTTGGTTCATCAAATTTCATCTGTTAATCAAACCTTTTTTCTCTTGTTTGGATTGCCTTTTCTTTTAGCATCAATATTAAAAGTTGATATTCCCGCTATTTTAGACACTACTTTAGTTTTTTCAGGAATTTTTGTTTTATCATTAACACTTCACTTGACGATTATTGATGACAACTATTTTGATCGTCTCGAAGGAGCGCTGATTGTTGTTGCTGCACTTGCTAGTATCCTAGCTTTAGTTGTTATTGGAGGAGTATTAAGTTAGTTAATAGTCTATTTTTTTAGCTTATTGTAGGAGTAAAACAAATAATTTAAAAAGACCCATTACCTTGCATCTCATAGATACTTGGTCTTGAACATTTCACTGTTCCCTAAAGAGGTAAATAAATCAGATGAACCCTAATGACGAGGGTAACGAACCCCCGCCGATAGACGAAAAAGAAGCGCTAGATGAATATACGGAACTAGAAGACTGGGATTTACCTGCAGTAATAACTGAAGAAGATGAATGTCCTGAAATTCTTGTAGATGTAGAACCAGAAGAAGCTTTTGAAGCTCTGTTTACAAATATTCATTTATCAACAATTATATCATTAATTTTAGGTATACTAGTTGGTGTTTTGTTTTATTTGTTATATCATTATTTAGATATTGAAAATAATCCCGTACATCAAATAATTGTTCTAGTAATAGGTTTTTGTGGAGGAGTGTTACTGGTCTTTGGATCATCCGAAATAATTATTTTAGGTGTTAAAGGCATTCAAGATAAATTAAATTGGTCCCCTTACTTAAGTGGGATTTTACAAGCAATTGGAGCAGCATTAGCAGAATTAGTAGTAGTTATTTTCTTGTTAGTAAAAGCAAGACAACTAGCTTTAGATGGAACAGAAGAAGCGATTATTCATGCAAATAATATTGCTACTACAGCTATAACACTTATTTTAACAACTGTAATTATCAATATTTTCTTTTTAGGACTATCAATGATGATTGTCTCAAGGGAAGAACCTTTTGCTTTACCAAAAGAACTTACTATGTTCGAAGCAAATCTAGTTTTGGGTATGATGGTATTTTCTTTTGTGATTATGTTATATGGTTTTTATTTCAAATTTACCGATCAAGAAGCTGATCTAATAGGTACTTCATCCTTTAATAGGGGATTTGAAATTATTATAGGATTAGCATTAATATTGGTCTATTTTATTTTCTTGTTCTTTTTAATACAAAGGTTTGGGAAAAGGACTTCTACTCCACAAACATTAATCTCAGAATTTTTCCCAGATGAAGATGATGTAATAATTGAGGAACCAAGCACAACAAAATTCATTCAATCACGTTTATTCCAAAATTCTCATGAACCAAAAAAAGAGAAAAATGTTGTTGCTTGTGAACAAGATTCTAACACTAAAAGACGAAGAAGAAGGAAAGAATTTGATAATGGATCAAAATTCAATCTCGAGAAGGAAACAGCTCTAGCAACATTACGAAGATTTCCTTGGTATATAATAATAATCCTTTTTATATTTGGAGCCGGTGGAATCGTTTGGGGAGGTCAACTCTTATCAAAATCAATAGAGGAAGGGATAAATGTTTTTGCAGAAGCCCCTATTTTAGTTTATTCAGTAGTAGTAGGATTGATCTCATCTTCTCCTGAATTGGTGGTTACATTTAGAGGAGTATTCAAAAAAGACAAGGAGTATCAAGAGGTTGGTTTGGTACATCAAGTATCAGCAATAAACCAAACTTTCTTCATATTATTTGGTGTGCCATTTGTTTTAAGTGGAATTTTAAATATCGGAATACCAATAGCTCTAGAAATAACAATAGTTATGGGTGGAATTTTTATCATGTCAGCAGCTGAGATAATGATGATAATGGATGATGGAAAATTCGATTGGTTAGAAGGTGCTGTGATAACCATACTGGCTATTGTTAGTCTGTTGGCTTTAACGCTGATTGGTGGTTTTACAGCAGAAGGAGAAAGTACTCACTTAGCTATGCAATTAGCAAAAATTGAACAAATACTGTAAAAATGAGAAATTTGCCACATATAAATGTGGCATAAGATTTTTTTTAGAATAAATATTCTTTATCCATATCGTAAACAATTTCACCATCAATTAGAACTTTAGCTGGTTTTGCTTGAGTATCCAATGGGTCACCAGTGTATAAGCCAATATCTGCATCTTTACCTTCTTCTATGGATCCAATTCGTTTATCAAGACCTAATATTTTAGCTCCATTGATAGTTAGAACTTCATAGGCACCTTGTTTGGATAGACCTTCTCTCATAGCAATTGCCGCATATATTGTTTGGAATTGAAGAGGTACTACAGGATGATCAGCTGTTAATGAAACAAGAACTCCTGCTTTGTATAGATCACCAATAGTTTTCCAAGTCATATCTCTTAATTCGATTTTGGTTCTAAAACCAAAAGTAGGTCCAACAATAGCTGGTACTTTATTTTCAACAAGATAATCTACTATATTATGACCATGAGTACAGTGTTCGATACAGATTTTTACATCAAACTCTTTCGCTAATCTAATAGCTGAAACAATATCGTTTTCTTGATGTGCATGTGCTCGTAAAGGAATTTCTTTTTTGAAAACAGGAATCATTGCTTCGTATTTGATATTCTTATCAGGTTTTGTTGGTTCAACAGGCTTTTTAGCTTCTTTGTCTTTCTTCTCATTAAATTCCTTAAGATCTTCTTTGTATTGTTTTAGCTTTTGTTCGTATTCAACCCATTTAGCCATATAATTTTGTGTTTCAACCATTAGTTGACGGAAAACTCCTAAATTACCCATACGAGTGCTAGGAGTACGTTTCAACATATCACCGTAAACTCTCTTGGGGTTTTCACCAAAAGCACATTTCATGCCTGAGTTTTCTTGGACAACCATTTTATCAACAATTATTCCATGTGTTTTAATAGTTGTCATTTGACCACCAACAACGTTAGCGCTACCAGGTGCGATACAAACAGCAGTAACACCACCACTAACAGCACGACGAAGTCCTTTCTCAAGAGGATTTATCGCATCTAAAACACGTATGTGTGGTGTGATAGGATCAGTCATTTCATTACCATCTTGTAATGTTAGACCAATCTCTTCTTCCCAGACTGTCGCATGACAATGAGCATCAATTATCCCAGGAAACGCTGTAAGATTTTTAGCATCAATAATTTCAGCATCCTTTGGGACATCATACCCCTTGCCAACCTTTTTGATTTTCCCATTATCATCAATAAGAATATGCCCTTCTTCAATGGGTTCTTTGGTAACGGGAATAATCTTACCACAAAGAATTGCTTTCATAGTAAAATCACAATAGGAACTAAACAATGGAGTAATTAAGCATTTTGTAGACTTCAATATATATTGAAGATTAAAAATAGAATGAAAACTTTCACTGAAAGGAAAGAAGATTCATTAGAATAATTCTTCTGCATCTGTTATATCAAATACCTTTTTGCCTTCAATAAATACTTGTTCCACTTTTGTTCTAGCATCAAGTGGGTCGCCATTTAATAGCAAGATATCAGCATCTTTACCTTTCTCTAACGAACCTATGCGATCTTCCAGACCTAATATTTTGGCACCGTTTATTGTTAAAATTTCGTAAGCACCTTGTCTTGATAAACCTTCACGATGTGCAAGAATCGCATAAACAAATTGATATTGGCAATGGGTAACTGGGTGATCAGATGTTAGTGCAACGAGTATTCCTTCTTTGTGTAAAAGTCCAAGAGTTTTCCAAGTTTTATTTCTGGTTTCAATTTTTGATTTAAAACTTAGAGTAGGTCCTATAACTGCAGGTATGTTATTCTCTTTAAGGAAATCAATAATATAATGACCTTCACTACAATGTTCGATACAAATTCTTAAATCAAATTCCTTTGCTAATCTTATCGCTGAAACAATATCGTTCACTTGATGTGCATGAGCTCTTAGGGGAATCTCTTTTTTCAAAACAGGAATCATAGATTCATATTTTATATCCTTATCAGGCTTTGATGGTTCTACTGGTTTAGTAGCTTTTTTATTTTCTTCTTTTTCCTTTTCCTCGGAGTATTTCTTTAGATCCTCTTTATATTGCTTTATCTTTGATTTGTAATCAGCCCACTTTGCCAAGTAATTTTGGGTTTCAAACAATAATTGTCTAAATAATCCTAAACTACCCATCCTGGTTTTTGGTGTGACATTTTTATTTCCATATAATCGTTTTGGATTTTCACCAAAGGCACATTTCAATCCTGAGTTTTCCTGAACGATCATATCTTCAACTATTGTTCCATGAGTTTTTATAGTGCTCATTTGACCTCCAACAACATTCCCACTTCCAGGAGCAACACAAATAGTGGTCATTCCACCTGCTAAAGCTCGTCGTAATCCTCTATCCAAGGGATTAATTGCATCTAGCACTCTTATTTGTGGTGTTATTGGATTTGTACTTTCATTACCATCTTGAAGGTCATTTCCAATACATTCTTCGAAAATACTAGCATGGCAATGAGCATCAATTAAACCAGGAAAGGCAATTTTATCACTTGCATCAATAATTTCTGCTTCTTTTGGAATACTCTTTCCTTTACTAATTTCCTTTATCTTACCTTTATCATCGATTAGAATAAAACCTTCCTTTATAGGTTCACTAGTTACTGGAATAATCTCTTTACAAATTATTGCTTTCATTTTCCTCAAAGAAAGAAAAGAAAGGAGAATAATAAGCGTTTTGTAAGATTTAGCTTATATCTTATTCACCGGTTTCCATGTTAAATTATTCTTATATTCTTCAATTTGCTTTTTCTTTTCGTTATCATTCCAACCTAATTTATTAGCCATTACATCAGCTATTTTAGCAATACAATCCAATCCTTGATTTTCCAACAATTGTAGTTGAGTTCTTCTAAGCATGAAGTCGCTTAAAGTTAAACACATTTCATAATCAATAGCATGAATTATTTCAGCAAAAATATGTGGTCTTTCCTCAGCTATTCTTTCTTTCATTTTCTCATCTTGAATAATAATATCTAAAATTTCAATATGAGCAGAGCCATAGGTATGAATAATATGATCAGCTATATCAATTGGTAATTGATATTTCTTCATTAAAGCTGGAACATATTTTAGCAAGTATTCTTTGATGTATGTGATATTTTTAGCACCATGTAATTTACCATTCTTTGTTTTACATGGATAATCCTTTTTATTCAATTGTAATACTATTAGTGCTTCATTTACTGCTTTTTCAGCCATATATCGAAAGATGGTGTATTTCCCGCCAGTAACTGTAAGGAGATTGGGTTTTGTTTTGATTATATCAAAACCTCTTGAAGTGTCAGTTTCAGATTTTGCTTTAGGTGATATCAACATCGGTCTAACACCTGAATAAGCACTTATAACATCTTCTCGAGAGACACTATTTGGAAAATCATTGTTAACAGCTGAAATAACATAATTAATATCTTCTTCAGTTATTTCTACATGGTCCATATTATCTTTATAATCTGTATCTGTTGTACCTATAAGCGAATATTTTCGTCTGAATGGAATTACAAACATTCCTCGTTCATCATCAGCAGTAATAACTACAACAACATTGTTTTTCACAATCCTTTTAGTAATAATATGAATCCCTTTTGTTGTTCTTAGTAATTTTTTCGAATCCTTAAATTGACTTAAAATACTATCTGTCCATGGTCCTGTTGAATTGATTACTAATTTAGCTTTTATAGGAAATACTTCTCCCGTTAAAGTGTCTTCAGCTTTAACACCTTTAACAACTTCACCTAATTCTGGATCTTGTTCTAAAATGAATTCTACTGATTTGACATGATTTAATGCAAGAGCGTTATTACTTTGAGCTGCTAGGATTGTCTCAAGAGTTACTCGAGCATCATCCATCACACCATCCCAATAATACATTGAACGTTTCAAGACATCATTTTTGATGTTTGGAACAAGCTCAAGAGTTTTTTTTCTTGATAAGAACCTATAATTTTCAGTATTTTTAAATTTAGCAAGGATATCATATAGTGTACCAGCAAAGAGCATTTTTGCCAAAGTATTCTTCCCTTTTTTGTATATAGGAATCAAGAATGGAATTGGTTCCGCTTGGTGAGGACAACTTCTAAACATCCACATTCGTTCTCGAGAAGCATCTTTCACTAAAGAGAATTCACCATAGGCTAGATAACGAATTCCTGCATGAACAAGTTTTGATGAACCACTACTAGTACCTGCTCCAAAATCTTCTTTGTCAATAATAGCTACTTTCAAACCTCGAAGTGAAGCATCCCATGCAATTCCAGCACCAGTTATGCCAGCTCCAATAATTAAAATATCAAATTCTTCTTCTTTTAATCGAAGCAGTTTATTTTTCCTAATTTCTAAAGCTGATGAAGACATAATATTTTACCAGTTGATAAATAATCATACATTTTTTAAGACTTTTCTAAAAAAGAACTATTATTTCATCGTTAGTATAAAAATCTGTCAAATTTAGCAAAATACATTTATGCAAGCAAAATATAATTGAGCTAGGTTTGGACTTTTACAGGGGCTCCTATATAATGGCAAAAAAGAAGAAACAAGTTACTATAGAAGTTACTCCAGAATTAACAATTTCACCTGATTTGCAACAGAAAGTTGACCAATTAATCGAATCATCAAAAAGAGAAGTTGATTCTTATTGGGATTCTAAAGATACTGAATATATTTATGTCCCCGTAGATGGCGGTGAAATTAGAGTTATTCATGTGAAACCTGAAAATCCTAAAAATAAACAATCACTTGTCCATCTCCCTGGTTGGGGAGTAAATCCTGTAGGTTTTAAGATACTTTATGAGGTTTTACATGAAGATTATGAATTCTATTATATTGAAACAAGAGAAAAAAGTTCTAGTAAAATTAAACGACGAAAGGCAAATATGACGATTTTACAAATGGCTAAAGATGTTCAGAAAGCCTTAGATTATCTTGGTTTTGCTGATAAAAATTTCGTGATGTTCGCACCATGTTGGGGTGCAACAATAGCAATAGAAGGAATAAAAGCTAATGTTCTAAAAATTCCACGATTGATTGTTAATGATCCTATGCATAAATTATGGTTTAATAAATTCTTGTTAAATATCTCTCCAATAATTCCTACTTTTGTAGTAACGATAATTAAACCAATTCTAATGTTCTTTGCCTTTCTAGGTATGAAAGAAAAAACTCAATTAGAACGAAATAGACAATTCGTTAAAAATGCTGTTGTGTGGAAATGGAAGCGAGCTGCATATCAAGTAAAAGATTTGGAATTATATGGAACTCTTGGATCAATAGATCAAGAAATTCTTGTTTTTAATGGAACAACAGATAAGGTTCATCAACAATCTGATTATCCTAAAATGGCTAAAGAGTTGCCAAATGGACGATTTTTCTTTATGAATACTGATGAATCAAATAGAGAACGATTACAAGCTATAGTGATGAAGGAATTTGCAGATGTGGATACAAAAATAGGTATACCTCCTTCTTTACTCCAATTTGAAAAGGAACTTCTAAGAGACAATTAAAAATGAGACAGGATTAAAAAAAGATGTCAGAAACAATACTGAAAAAAGATGATGAAAAAGAGACTTCAATAGAAGCTCATAAAACGAGTAACAGAAATGCACTATTATGGTATTCATATGATATGGCTGATACATTTTTTTCACAAACAGTCATTAGCTTGGCGTTTACTCCCTATGCAATGCTTTTAGGAGCATTACAGGGTTGGACCTATGTGAATA
>JAEORM010000303.1 GCA_016840905.1 Candidatus Gerdarchaeota archaeon
AAAACCAGCTATGAAAACTTGTTCTGGATTATTTTGTAGGTTAATAACACCATCATTAACGATTCTACCCCATGAAACTGTTTGTGGATCACCAAATCCCAAGTAGGTTAATCCCGCTTCACCGAGTATGTTTCCACCAATGTTCAATGTAGTTATGACAATAATTGATGCTAAAATGTTTGGTAGAACATGTTTGGTAATGATTCTCCAGTCGCTTGCACCCAAGCAGATTGCTGCTTGAACATATTCAAGGGTCATTACACGTTTTACTTCAGCAACAACTAATCTAGTAATAGCTGGCCAACCAAAAATAGTAAACACAACGATCATTATTGTTGAATGATTTAAATTTTGGAGAAATTCAATTCTTCCTGAACGTAAGAACGATACTGCAACGATAGCTATCAATAAAAACGGAACTGCCAGAAACATATCTGTAACCCGCATAATTATCTCTTCTGTTAAACCTCTATAGTAGCCTGCTAGGGCACCAAGAAGAACACCTACTAATGATCCTAATAAAGAAGAAACTACCCCAACAATTAGGCTTATCCTTGAACCCCATACTACTCGCGATAAAAGGTCACGACCAAGTGTATCTGTTCCTATAGGAAATTTCAAGCTTGGACGTTCATCAGCACCGCCACCACCGTATTTATCGAACAATGGATCTAATGATGTTGGATAAGTTGGCGAAATTACTGGTGCTAAAATTGCTACAATTGTAACGACAAGAATAACAAAGAATCCATAAGTGGCTAATTTATTTTTTCTAAATCTTCTCCAGATTATTACACTATGAGAAACAGTAGGAGCTGATGGTACTCCTTCACCAACCCTTATTAAATCAGCAGTGCTTTTCTTTTCTTTATCTTTAGTTCGTGTAACCATTGAACTTTAATCACTCTATTTGTATCTAAAAATAAGCATACCGCTAATTTTGCATTTAAAGTTTGTTCCAAAATAAATCATTAATATCTTTGTGTTACGATATAATACTTGTAGAAAATCTTTCTGTGAAGTATTTAATTTACCTTAATCGTAAGATAAATATCTACCTTTACTAATGTGAACTTATCATTAATACTGTGCGGATAAAAATTGACTGGTAAAAAGAAAAAATACTCATTTCTATGTCCCTTTTGTAAGGAAGTTATTTCATTTGAGTTAGCTGAAGATGAATTGAAGAGTCGTTATAGCGGTGGGTTAGCAAGTATTATCATTGAACCTCATGGTACTCCCCCCCACTCAGTTAATGTCTATATTGACAAGGAGGGATTGATAAGAAGTGTTTATTCGAGTTTCGAAATGCTAGAACCAAAAGTATCATTACAAAACACTTACATAACTGACGCTACAAGTGAAATAAATCTTCAAGAAGCTCAAGCTTTAGGTATACAAATATTACCATTTACAATTAGCATAGACAATAGTCCTTTTAAAAAATATAATGAAGAAATCTTTTTCCCTGAAGTTTACGAAGCACTAATTACTGACAGAAGTGTTAAAAGTTTAGCTGTTTCTGTTGAATCTTTCTTAAATGCTTTTAGAAATGCTCCTAATAATAAACCAATAATAGCTTTAACGATAAGTAAAAGGTACAGTGAAGGTTACAATAATGCTTTGCAAGCAAAAGAGTTATTTGAAAAAGAGCAACCTGAAAAAGCCAAAAATGTCATTATAGTTGACTCGAAAACAACTGGTCCTATGATGAAGCTTATGATAACAAAAGCATTAGAGCTTGATGAAAAAGGTGAAAGTCTAAGATCAATTTTGGATTATCTATATTGGATTAGTGAAAAACATATTTCTTATATTTATGTAGATTCACTTACTGCTTTAAGAAAAAGTGAACGCGTTGGTCGTGTAACATCATTTTTCGGTAATTTATTAGGTCTTAAACCTGTCATAATTGAAAATGAAAATAACAATGGTGATTTGAAAGCATTCAAAACTGTTCGAAGTAAGGCTGAAGCAATAAAGGAAATTACTAAAGCAATTTTGAAGGAATTTGGTAATTTAGAATTAATTGGGGTAATTTTCTATGGAATAATAATTGATGATGCTAAACAACTACAAGAAACATTGAATAGTGAAACTGAAGCTGAAAGCTATGATTTTACTATGGATTTCATTGGAACAGGTGTTGCTATTCACCTTAGCTATGATCTATTAGGAATTTCACTTTATCCAAAATTATAGTTTATT
>JAEORM010000304.1 GCA_016840905.1 Candidatus Gerdarchaeota archaeon
AAAATGAGAATGGTGATGTTGGTCTTTCCGCACTAAAATCGTTACTTGGTTTAGTTGGAAATCAAATTGACTTCATCTTACCTCCAGAAGCAAATGTTCAATTCATTGCACCAGAGGATATTCTCGTAGGTGTATCAAAGATAGGTACTGACAAAATTTTTGCTGTAGTGTTAGAACGCAATGCTAAGATATCTACCATTGTACCAAATATTATTCAAATGGCTAAACTTCTTAAAGGTATAACAAAGAAGACGGAAGCATTCTCTAATTCTCGTTGTAATGATGCTTGTCGAAAAGCTGCAGCAGAAAAAATACAAAACTCAGGAAGAAAGAACCTCATAACAAGATTTGGAGGTTAATTTCTTCAATTTTTTTCTCTAAACTCCTTTAAATAATATTTCTTAATTGTAATTTCTTTCGTAAACCTTTAAACTACTAAAACTCTATATCACCAAAAAGATTTTAATCTATTAATCTTGAAAAAAGAGAAGCAAATAATAGTAAAAAGTTAAAAATAACTAAGTAACGCTATTATACTAATTACCTAAAATAAGAAAGGTTATGAACATGACAAGTCGGAAAAACAAAGTGCTAATTATCTTTGCACTAATGATTATAACATTAAATGTATTTACATTGGCTCAAGTAAACAGTGTTTGGAAAGATCAGCCAAATAGTGATGCAGTTCTTCCTTCTTATTTACAAGAAGACGAACTGAATACCGATGATTCTTTTACCCTACAAGCTTATAATGATACCAATCTTCCAAGTTTAGCTTTGTGGGATTTAAATGTGAACGTAACAAGATTAGTTTCACTTCTTGATTATGGCTATGTAACTGTTAATGATACATACACAATCATCAAGAATGATAATATTACTATGCCCGTTTTCCGATTTGCTTTCCCAAATGAATGGGGTAGAAATTTAGTTCACTTACAAGCATCAACAATGTGGACTCATTATGATGAGGAAGATGAGATTGATAATACAGGGGCATATAAATTAAACCAAACTGAAGTTTATGAAGAATATAGTAATAAGTACTATAATTTCTATGCTGTAAAATTAACTCCTGTGTTAAATAATAATTCAGCTTATACCATTAAAGTTCATGCAACGCTACTTAGACCATATAAGACAGATCTATTCATAACAACATCTGGTGAATATGCTGGATTTGCTTATACTGGTTGCTACTTTAATTATAGTATAGTACCATTATTATCTACTCCTGTCAAAAAATGCATTTCATCCTTTAGTAAATCACCTGAAGGTGAGATCATTACTGATGCTATTTCTCCCGCTGATGCTACAATTGGTTCCTCTTCAGTAATTTTCACAAACTTAAACGATGTAGACTCATTTAACTTCACAACTATCTATACTACTGAAGATACAAACGAATATCCAAACAAAGCAACAATTGGTTGTACTTTAGGTCTATACCCACCTATAGAAGCTCTTGAGTATAAACGAACTATCGTTATTGATAGTTGGAATTATGTTCAAGTATACGAAGAATTAACGCTTAAGAATTTTGGTTGGGGACCAACTGATGAAGCACAACAAATTTATGATTTATATTTATCAAACAATTTTGCATCCTGGGCATTATCAAGATTCTATATGTGGATAGATAATGTAATAAAAGACTCTTATTCTGCTTCAGATGACTTAGGCATATTAGAAAAACCAAGAGATGTTTCGTATGATGCGGTACAAGATAATAGAATAAATATCTTCTTACGTTTACCTTTGTATGGTGGAGATGTTGGAAAATATTACCTAAAATATAGATTGAATTTAGAAGATGTTTTAGAATACAATAGAACTGAGTATCTATTAAATACATTAGCAGTTCCAAAATGTGATTTCCATATCCGCCAATTTGATCTTACTATTGTCTTCCCACAAGGAGCAAACTTCCAATATGTAACATTTGGTCAAGAAAGTGTTGACTATACAAAAGGTAGAACAGGTGTTTTCCTAAACATTGGTCGAAAACAAACAATTACTTTCTCTGCTACAAATATTACTACTTTCCATGATCTAACTCTTGATATTGGATACTATATGAATGATTTAGCATACTTTATTCAACCTTTGACTTTTATCTTCGTTATTTTCTTAGCATGTTTAGCTTATATTGGTATTAGAACACTCAGAAAAGATGTATTACAAAAAGTAATTATCACTCCTGAAGAGACTGAAGAAATTCCTCTAGATCTAATACAATCATTTGTAGAAAAATATGAAGAAAAGACTGCTTTGCAAAAACGTATCAGTGATTTGGATGAAGATAGAAGAAGAAAGAAAGTCAAATCTAAAGAATATGACCAACAAAGAAAAATCCTTGAAAGTAAAATAAGAGAAATTATTAAAGCACTTGATAATACAAAAAGAGCTCTAAAAGAAAAAGGTCGTAAATATTCAGCTGTTATTAATAAGATTGAAATTAGCGAAGAAAAACGAATAAGTATTGAGCGAAGTATACAAGACTTACGAATCAGATATATTCGCGAAAAGCAAATCTCCAAAGATGCCTATATTAGAATTCTTAGAGATTATCAAACACAAATTGAAAAATACGATCGTGATATTGATAGAGAAATTATCAATCTACGTCTCTTAATTGAACATGAAAGTAAGGGCAAATAATAAAGTCCTTATTTCTATTTTTTTATTTTTTTTAGTGAAAAGAAGATGTTAGGTAAAACAGCTATTTTACCCAACCTTGCATAATTCGTTCACAATTTTCACAAATGAACTTTGAAGTATCAACCTTTTCTCCTTCAGGTGGAACTGGAAATTTTTTCATACCACATTTACAAACATAACCATGTATTTTTGCTGGGTTCCCAAAAACCAAAGCATGTTTTGGTACATCCTTTGTTACTACACTTCCAGAACCGATCATACAAAATTCACCCAAAGTTACTCCACAAATAATTACAGAATTAGCTCCAATGGCTGCTCCGTCTTCAACTTTAGTTTCAACAGTTTTCCATTCTTGATTAAAAGCTCGAGGATATAAATCATTAGTGAAGACCATGTGTGGACCTAAAAAGACATTATTTCCTACAGTTACTCCATGATATACTGATACTCTATTTTGGATTTTGACACCATCACCAATTTTTACCCCAGCATCAATGTAAACATCTTTGCCAAGAATACATTTTTTTCCTAATATGCTGTCTGTGCGGACATGTGCATGATGCCAAACGCTGGTACCTTCGCCAATTATTGCTCCATCTTCAACAATTGCTGTTGGATGGATTCTAACGTTTTTTCTTTCTACAGTCATTCTTTCATCGACCATCATTTATTGCTTTCTTGTTGTTTATCTTCATCTTCTTTTTTTAATCCTCATCCCATTCTTGTTCTATTTGAACAATTTTGGAAGCTTCTTCTTCCTCAATAGAAGGTTGATTCTTTTCTTTCTTCCATTTTCTAATCATTAATACAAGTTCAATAACTATGAAACCAGTCAAAAGAATATCCATTATAATAAACAAGTAAGTTATCTCTGGCATTAGTTTTAACACTCTTACTTGAATAACTATAAGTGCTGGAAGAAGAGCAAAGAAGGTAACTATACTTGCTATTGTAAAGATTTTTTCTGCTTTCATTAAAATCAAAGTTAGCAAATACTTTTACCTATTTTAATCCTACGGAAACATAGAAAACTCTTACATAAAGAGATTATTGGTCATGTAAGAAAATATCTTTTTAAAAGGATAAAAAACCAAAGAAAATTAAAAGCTAAATTTGGTTGGATAATATTGGTCAAATTTTTCATTGAAACATTCGGTTGTACAGCAAATACCTCAGCATCAGAATTGATGAGTTTCTTACTAGCTGATTGTGGATATGAAAGAACTTTATCTCTGGAACAAGCTGATTTTATAGTTGTAAATACCTGTATTGTAAAAGCTCCTACAGAAAGTAAAATAAAAAATATGTTAAAAGACTTATACAAAAAAATTCCTTTGATTGTTACAGGTTGTTTACCTCAAGTTTTAATTGAGTGGTGCCATGCAAATATTCCAAAAGCTGTTTTTTTAGGAGTAGACCACTTTGGTGATATTTGTTTAGCTGCTCAAAAATTATTAGCTGAAGAATCATTCGAACTTTTATCTCGAGAAAAGAATTTTTGTAATGAAATTAAGAGAGAACGTGATTGGCAATATACTGGTATAATTGAAATTTCTAAAGGTTGTACAGGTCAATGTGCTTATTGTATTGTTAAAATAGCTAAAGGAACCTTAGTATCAAAACCAGAAAATCAGATATTAACTGAAGCACAAAATGCACTAAAAGAAGGTTGCAAAGAACTTTGGTTAACAGCTCAAGATACCGCTTCATATGGTTCGGATATAAACTCAAGTTTGCCTAAACTTCTAAAAGCCATCATATCATTACCTAATGAATTTATGATTAGGATAGGTATGATGAATATTGATTATGCTCTCCCGATTTTAGATGAATTAATTGATCTTCTAAAACATCCTAAAATTTATGCCTTTTTACACATACCAGTACAATCAGGCAGTAATTCTGTTTTAACAAAAATGAAAAGGAAATATACTATCGATGACTTTTGGATGTTATATGATAAACTCCAAAGCTTGCTGGAAATAACTTTATCAACAGATATTATAACTGGATTTCCTGGAGAGACTGAAGAAGATTATTTCAAAACAAAGGAATTGCTGAAAAGAGCTTCTTTTGATATAGTGAATATTTCTAAATATGGTGATAGAAAAGGAACAACAGCAAGTAAGTCATCTGAAAAAAATCCCACTGAAATAATAAAAGAACGTTCAAGTGAATTAACTATCTTACAAAATCAAATTTCATTAAAGCAAAATAAAAAATGGATTGGTTGGGAAGGATTTGCATTAGCATTAAGACTTGATAAAAACAACAGAGGGGTATTGCTCAGAAATAAAGCTTACAAAATTATTGCTTTAAAGGATTCTTTGGAATTAGGAAAATGGTATAGAGTAAAAATAACTGGAGCACAAAAGACGAGATTAATTGGAAAATTAGTTAGTAAATAAGATTCTACTAGCAAATTTTTAAACTAAAACAAATAATTCAAGATGATTAGAATGGTCAGAATAGACTTGCATGTTCATACAAATTACTCTGATGGTGTGGATTCTGCTGAAGAGATCATACGTCAAGCTGAAAAAATGGGTTTAGATGGTATAGGTATAGCTGACCATGATACTTTTGGTGGATTACATGAAGCGTTAGAAATTGAAACAGACTTACTTATTGTTCCAGGAATTGAAGTTTCTACCTGTAAAGGTCACATACTTGCTTATGGTATTCTTGATGGAGAAATAGAAATTGGCCTTTCACCAAAGGATACAGTTGATATAATCCATAGAATGGGTGGAATAGCTGTTCCAGCTCACCCTTTTGATACAATAAGATTAGGGATTAAAAAGGAAGTATTTGGTATTGATATTGATGCCTTAGAAGTAATTAATGGCTGTATAACTTTTAATAGATGCAATCAAAAAGCCTTCAATATTGCACGAAAATTAGATTTACCAATGATAGCTGGTAGCGATGGTCATTCTACGGAAGAAATAGGAAATGCTTGGACCGATTTCTTAGAACAACCAGAATCTTGGCAAGATGTGATATCGATGATTTTGAGGAAGGAATCAATACCAATAGGTGGTCGTCATCCAGTAATTCCTTCAAAAATTAAACGGTTCATTAAAGCTTATAGGAAGCGTAAAGAAAGACCTGTACCTTATCCTTGGATAAAAATACCAAAACAGAAGAATAATGATGCGATTGAATCAACAAGTGAAGATGAAGAAATTACTTGAAATATTCTTGGAATTGCTTATCTTTCTTCATAAGTTGTAGAAGGATATCGCTTGGTTTTTCCAATTTGTTGATCATCTTGCTTGTGTCTATTGCAAACTTAGATGGATTAGCACAAATCTTACTAACAAGTTTTTTAGTTTCATCCAAGGTTTGAACTGAATGACTTGGAAATCCTTTATCCTCAAGGAATTTTTGAGGTTCAATATATCGCCAGAAATAAGTTATGGATGGAATTCCACACAAAGCAGCTTCTCGAGCCATGGTTCCTCCGCCAGTTATGACTACATCAGCACCTGCTAAAAGATCTAATAGAAAAATCCCTTTTTCGGGGATTACTACTTTCCCTTCGAAATTTTCTTGGATTATTTCTTTCTGTTTTTCATATCTTGGTAAAACAATAATCTTACCTGAATAGTGGGTTGTCGCTGCTTCTAAAACATCGAGATAAGGTTTCTGTTCTTTATCCTTCATATAAGCAGCAAAACTTTCTTCAGGTCTAAAAACTAAATAACGCTCATTAGTAGATGAGCGTAAATTAAGATACTTGAGATAATTATCACCTGAAATATATTCTACTTCATCGACACCTTGGTAGGTATGAATGATTTCTGGATTAGCACCTAATTGAATAAAATCATCAGTATTGATACAAACAGGGGTAATTAGATATTTTGCTAATGAAAAGGTTAGTTGACCTACATGTTTTGAATGAGAAGTGTCATTCAAAATAAGCAAGGGAATAGCCAAACCAAAAGCAACTCGAGAGGCATCGGGAGAAGAAAAGCAAATTGTTACGAAAGGTCTATCTTTCATCTTGATAATTTCTTTTGAAAGATCAACAACTCTTTCAGCGCTAGAAAGTAATTTCTCTTCTAAGGTTTTACCACCATAATTACCAATAGAAATAGGTTCAATTTTATAAAATCTAAAAATGTCATGTATATAATCATGTTTGCGAGTGGTATAAAATGTTTGAAAGCCTAAGGTTCTAAGTTTTTCACCAATAGCTAGAAACAACATTGCTTGTTTTGGGGTTAAAACGTCAAACCAGACAATCTTTTCATTTACCATTTGATTCTGCCAACTTTAAACCATTCTTTTCAAGGTATTTCAAATCTTCCTTAAAGAAAGCTTTAATCATAATATTCCAAACGATAAGCCAATAAAGGAAAAGCAAACCTGAAACAACGACATTGATAATTCTAAATGTTAATGGGTGTTCAGAAGCGATATTTAGTATCCCAATAGGATCAAAAAAGATGAAATAAATAAAGGCGATTATCATAAGCAAAGAAGCCCAAGTAATAATGATAGCTTTTGTAGGACTCCAAGCAGCAAGTAAAACTTTACGATAATTCATAGCAATCTACCATTAACAGTTTAGATTTCATTAATTAATCTTGTTTAAATAAGTTATTGCTCAAAGGATAATTAGAATGAAGATAAGAAAGTGAAAGGTGAATGTCAAAAATAATCTGATTTTAATAAACAATTGATATAAAATGAAAAATTATGATTAATGGCGATAAAAATAAATAGTGCGAAAAGCTATACTTCTAATCCGTCGATAAAATACACGACGTTTATGAAGTTGAATGATAATAATTAAGATAAAGGGATAAGAATGGCCGTACTAGAAGCGGGTATAATAGTGAACGGATTACCGCTAATTAGAAGTGAATATTATTCAGATGAAAGTACTGTGGATCCAACAATAAAAACAAGTCTAGTAACAGCTTTACAATCTTTTGCTTCAGAAGCGTTCAATGATAAAGGGGAGGAAATAAGGTTGAAAAAGTTAACAATACTAATAAGGGATTTAGATCCAGGGAGTAACGAACCATTATTACTATATAGTATAGTGGAAAAGGGAACAGATATACCTGAAGTGAGAAAAAGATTAGTGAATATAGAGAAGAAAATTGATTTGATAAGAATGATGGTGGATACACCAGTACTGACAAATGAATTAGTAAAGGTCAAAAAAATAATCGATAAGGAAATGAAAGAACTAGTTTTAAAACCAGCAGATAGAGCGAGAAACATTTTCGGGTAAGAAGAAAAAAGAATCGAAAAAGCGAATTTTTGTATTAGACAGAAATCTTTAAA
>JAEORM010000305.1 GCA_016840905.1 Candidatus Gerdarchaeota archaeon
AAAGCTTTAGCTCCATTAAAGGTAGCCATCCTTAAAGCTTCATGAGCAGGTAAAATTTCAGGATTCCTATTAACACCTTTATGAAGATAAGAAGCAAGTCGCATTTCCTGTAGCATACTTAAATTATTATTACTAGCAGCACCATCTGTGCCAAGAGCTATGTTGACTCCTAATTTAACAAGTTCATTATAACGGAATATTCCTGAACCAAGCTTAAGATTACTAGTTGGATTATGAGCAATATTAACTTGATATTTTTGAATAATCTTACATTCTTCATCGTCTAACCATACAGAATGGGCAGCAACCAATCTTTTGTTGAAAAAACCTATTTTTTCAAGATATTTTACAGGTGATTCTTTCTTAGTTTTCTTAATTTCTTTTACTTCATTTTCAGTTTCTGCTAAATGAATTTGTATTGGTAAATCATATTTTTCTGATAGTTGTTTAGCTTCCTGAAGTAATTCATCAGAACAAGTATTTGGTGCATGTGGTGAAACAATAGCTGAACATAATTTGCCTTTTTTCCTAACATACTCAAGGAACTCTATTGTTTTTTTAACCTCTATTTCTCTTTTATCCGAATTGCCTAAATCGATCATTCCATATCCTAAAATACCTCGAAAACCAATTGCTTCCAAAGCATCTAATGATTTTTCTTCAAAAAAATACATGTCACATGCAGCAGTTGTACCACTCTGGATCATTTCAATAGCAGCTAATTCTGTTCCTATAAAACAATCTTCTGGTGTTAATTCAGCTTCAATAGGCCAAATGTATTTAGTTAACCAGTCCATTAAAGGCAAGTCATCAGCTAAACCTCTAAATAATGTCATAGCAAAATGACCATGAGCATTAATAAATCCTGGCAATACTAAGCCTCCTTTTGCATCTATATTCTCCTTTACATCAATTTTGTTTTCATAAAGAGACTGAAATTTCTCTATAGAACCAAGATCAGAAATTTGGCTGTCCTTTACAAGGATAAATCCCTTATGATAGGTATTCATGTCTTTATCAAGAGTCAAGATATGAGCATTATTAATTAGGATATCAAATTCATCTAACGACAATCTAATCACCAAGTAACCACTATATCATACTTGATAAATACAAGTATTTTTTGCTTATTTAGTCTTACTTAGTTAATTTAGCAACAAAAAATCCTGGTGTATCAAAAATATCAGGATAGAACCGTCTCATACACTCAAGATCTAAACCATCACCAGTATCTTCACCATGAGTACCCAGAAGTAAATCTGGTGGAATCAATTTCAATCCTAATTCATTAACAGCATAAGCAATTACCTTTTCATTTTCATCAGGTTCTAATGTACAAGTAGAATAAGTAATGATGCCTCCTTTACGAACGATTTTAGCAGCAGCCCAAAGAAAGGATTTTTGATAATTGGTGGTATTAATAATATCAGATTCTTTTGTTTCATCATAGATCTTTGGTCTGACACCAACAGCTGAACAACTTGGATCAACAATTACTTTATCAGCTTTAAGGGTATGGTGCTTGACAAATTTCACGCTATCCTCATTGATAATTTGTATATTTTTTAGTTTTTGTCGTTCAATGGCATAAGACATCTTTTCCAGTCGTTTTCTACTTCTATCGAAAGCAATAATTTTCGCCTGATCGTTAGAAATAATTGCTGTGCTGGTGCTTTTTCCTCCGGGAGCTGCGCAAAGATCGACAATTATTTCACCTTCCTTTGGGTCTAAAACATGAGCAACATAAGCAGCAGGGATACTTTGACTAAAAGCTTCTCCTGAATCAATAAAGCCTAAATTTCGAAGACTGGGAACCTTATAAAAACTATTAGTTGTTTGGACAGCTATTCCTTTAACTTTAGGATTTTTTGAATCAATTTTAGAAATACCATTTGCAATAATGCGATCTCTCTGGCTAATAAGGGTAACACTATCTTCTTCAACCAATTTTGGAACTCTAATAATACCTACACCAAAAAGATCCGACCCAACAAAGACACTTTCAGCAGCAACCTTATCTATAACAATACGTCCGGAATTTGGTAGATAAGGAATAATATTTCGACCTTGTGTTCTAACTAAAACCATCTCCTCCAAAATCCCATGGGGAGTGCTTTTCCACCCTAATGATTCAAGTTTTGCTATAACATCTTCTCGAGAGATTTTTGTGGTAGTAGCTCGTATGGCAAAATCACGTACAGGCTTGGAAATGGCATTAACCAATCGATTTGCGCGAATTTCACCATATCTTGAGCAAAACCGAGTCCATAAATCTTGGGAAAAGGTTCCTTCAAAGGGATCAAGACGAGGAATTTTCAAGGTAATCACGAATTACTTCTAGCTTAAGATTTTTAATATTATTAATACTTCCAACAAAAAGAAATTCTAAAGAGCTTATTTATTATTAGAAAAGAATTAAATGTAAAATACAATACTATGATACTATCAAATATGGAAAAACGCCTTTTAGGTGGTTGTTATTTGTCAAAATTAAAAAAAATCGCTAAAACCGATGCTGAAGTGATAATTTGGACAGTCTTCTATTTTAATCCTATTGCTACAAAAGAGACAGATCAATTTAAACGAGAAATAGCTAAAAGCATTAAAAAATTTAATTTGATAAAATATGACTTCGAAGAATTAACAGCCTTTTTGATATTAAAGATACAATTAGATCTAAAGCAAATAAAACAAATTACCTTACTAGCTAAAGACTCAACTGAAGATTTGATTAATTATCTATCAGAGCAAATTCAACCAATCTTAAAAGAATTTTATAAGAAATATCTACTGACAATAAAAGGTCACTTCTTGAAGGAAATAAAGAAAAATCGTGAATTAAAAGAAGCAACAAATATCTTGATTAAAAAGTTAACTATGAACCAAGACGAAAAGAGTTGTTTTGCAGATAATATTTACAAACTCATAGAAACAAAAACAGAGTTTTACGAAGAAGTTGTCGAAAAAGCCTTTTTATACATCAGTAGTGTTCCAAAAGAAAATCTTTCAATTATTGAATTAGGGGAAGAGAAAGTAACAGTACAATCAGAAGAACCAATAATCCAATTGTTGGATGAATTGATTCTCTATAATTTTGCTGGTGAATATTCAAAAAGAACTGAGTATATACTGAAGCAATTTTTAACTTTTAGCAAGGCAGTAAATAAGAAATTACATACCATAAAAGAAATAACGAACGAGTTTATTGAATTACTTGAACTACTGAAAGGGAAATCATTTGAGGTGCTGGATGATATATACGAGATTAGAAGGCAGATAGCAAGACAAAATAGGGCTGAAAGCGAAATAATGAGTGAAATATCCAAAATGAACAATCAAGAATTGTTTAATCTTGTAGAAAAAATTTCGCCAAGAAAAATCATCCAAGAAATAGTAAAATTAACTGATGAGTCGATTGATAGTTTGCAAAAATGGTTTGAGTACATACGTGAAATAGAAAATATCACTACAATGGGAGAAGAGATGAATTTTAAGGAATTTACAGATGAATTTTGTAGCTTATTCATTCATATGGAGCTCTTGAGGATTTGGAGTGAGTTCTTTTATGATATCTCTTATTTTACAGTAAAAGAAGGGCGAATAGTGGAATCAGTTGATAAAGTAGTGAAAAAAGAGATTGCTACAAACGCAGTATTAGTAGTTGAGAATGTCTATAAAACTTACAAATTACCTAAATCTCGAGTCTATGCTTTACGAGGAGTAAGCTTCGAAATCAGAAGTGGGGAGTTTTTGGCTATCATGGGTCCATCAGGAGCGGGAAAAACCACCTTAGTTAACATTTTAACGGGATTGGATACACCAGATAAGGGAGCGGTTTATCTTGAAGGGAAAAATATTGCTTTATTGGATGATAAGGAATTAACGATTTTTAGAAGAGACCAAATAGGATTGATATTCCAATTTTACCAATTGTTCCCTGAATTGACTGCTATAGAGAATGTTTCGATGCCAGCTGAAATGGCTGGGGTACCAGTAAAAGAAGCAAGAGAAAAAGCACTCGAGATATTGAAGGTAGTTGATTTGGAAATGTTCGCAAATCAATACCCGGATAAACTTTCAGGAGGGCAGCAACAGCGAGTAGCAATAGCAAGGGCGTTGGTGAATAACCCAAGCATAATAGTGGCTGACCAATTGACAGGAGATTTAGACTCAGTAACAGGGATGCAAATAATAGGTTATTTACGAAAAATAAACCTCGAAAGAAAGACAACAGTATTGTTAGTAACCCATAATAAAGCAGTAGCAACGCAAACAGATAGAATACTAACAATAGAAGATGGGGAGATAATAGAAGAGATAGATATGACAAAGCTAAGACAAATGGATCAGTAAAAAAAGAATAAGGGAATTTTTTAATAGGAAAAAGAATAGTCTAATAATACACAGCTGAATTAAATGAAACAGAAAGAAGGGAACCTTCTGTATGTCGTGTGAAATGTGTGGTAATTTTGCTGGACCTGATTTAACGGAATGTGATGTCGATGGGGCAAGAATGTTACTTTGTCCCAAATGTGCTAAGTTTGGCACAAAAATATCCAATAAACCGATACATGTTTATGAGGATGAAGAGCAGACAGAGGTTGCTTTTGTTCGTAGTACTCCTGGTGGGAAAGGACCAAGTGTTTCTCATGTAAAAGTTGGTTCAGGAGAACGAGTACCAACCCCTGTAAAACAAAGAAGCAGAAAAGATGTCTTAATCAGCGATCAAATACTAATAGATGATTATGGAGGCGTAATACAAGGTGCTAGAAAAGCACGAGGATGGTCTCTAGAAGAATTTGCTCAAATGATCAATGAAAAAGCATCATTAATACAAAAAATAGAGAAGAATGATTTTAATCCACCTGAAAATTTAATAGTAAAAATCGAACGAAAACTTGAGATAACCCTCAGGGAAGATGCAAGTGCACCGATTTTTACAGCTATCACATCTCCAAAGGAAACTACTTTAGGTGATGTTGTAAAATTAAAGAAGAAGAAGAGAGATTAGCTTTTTTCTTCTTTTATTTTTATCTTTTTTATGTGTTAATGACTACATTTAATTAATAATATAACCTAAATAATATGATAGCTAAATAAAATGTGAAAACCATGGTAGCAGATATTCAATGGATGTTTATTACAGACAAATATTCATTAGTAGAAATTATTGATCATGCTATTGTGGTTGCCAGATTCAATCAAAATGAACTTATGAGAGATTTGATTGAAACCCGTTGTGTTTTACTTGAAGCAAAATTCTATGATGATTTGAATCCTACCTTAGAAAAAATACAAAAAATCAGTGAAAATGCAACTGATAAGGCATTACTTGACTTAATAAACAAATTAATCGACTTAATCAATTTGTATAAAGATGGTCAAATAAGGATTGATGAAAAAATTGACAAAGTAGAATCAAGAGCAACTGATTAAATCTACTTGATATGATTTTTAATAAAGTCCCAATCTTTCTCTTGAATTGTTCGTTTATTTTGTAATTCCATAATTTCTAATGCTAATTTTATTATTTGATCAATTTCTTCATTAATTCTATCGTTGAGATAATCAATCATCTTATCCTTAATTTCATTAGTTACATTTATTCCATTAGTTTGTTTTTTAAAATAATCAAATATAGGTGATTTTCACACAAATTTTTCTTCCAGCAAATCTCATACACCTTTATATCACTATATTTACTTTGTAAATATCCTTTTTTTCTATCTATTATAAAAAAATAGGGG
>JAEORM010000306.1 GCA_016840905.1 Candidatus Gerdarchaeota archaeon
CAATAAATGGCAATTCAATTGGGATGAATGGTTTTCTACGCGAGTTAAAAAACAAGTTCGGAAAGAACTTTCTAACCAACCTGGTACAGTAAAAGATTGGTTAACTCAGAGCTATATAGGGATTATTCATCATTTAGGGAAAAATGCTCGAAGAAAAAATATTGACATAATTGAAGATTTACGTAAAGATAGTTTTGATTTTACTCCACAAACTTTCAGTAGATATGTAAAAAGAGTGAAAAAATTCTGCATAAAGGATTATCGTGTATATCTTACACCTACAATCTTTGATCTCTATAGTACTGTCTTAATATGGGGATCTGCTAATGAAGATGTCCTTCAAGATTTAGAGTCACGCATTCTCCACAAACCAATTCCATTCAGTTCAACTTTTAAAATAAAAGATCAACATATATTTTGGTATTTGCATTTACCACCAAGTCATCTATCAAACTTATTATTTAATTTACGAAAAATATTAACAGATATGCATTTCAATTATATCGATTACAATCGAGCAACTTCTTTCCTTCCTTGGCCTCCAACTTTTGATGAAACCAATAAGAATTGGAAAATAGATCGAGACTTTCTAATTACTAATGTTTTAAATGAGCTCAATATTCACTAAACTATTAGTTCGATTTTAGTGAATAATTTTTTTTATTTCATTCTGAATTTTCACTCAAAATTTTTAAACTGAGATATTTACCTTTCTTTAAGATAAAACATTTAGTATTGTTAACTAATTAGAGGAATACAAAATGGTTGATAATAGAACCCCAATTTATGAATGGCATAAAGCTCATGGAGATATGGCTTCTTTTGGTGGATGGGAATTACCCATGCAATTCACGTCTATTAGAGAAGAGCATATGGCTGTCAGAGAAAATGCAGGTATTTTTGATGTAAGTCACATGGGACGATTTAGGTTTACTGGAAAAGATGCTTTTCCTCTTTTAGATAAAATCCTTCCTCGTAATCTTATGAAATTAATAGATGGTCGTTGTGGATATAGCTATCTTCTTGATGAAAATGGTGGAATGCTCGATGATTGTGTTACCATGAGGAAAACAGCTGAACATGCAATTTTTGTTTGTAACGCTGGTCCTAGAATTAACGATTGGAATCATATGATCAATTTTATTGATGGCGAGAAACAAAAGTATCCTAAATTAGATATTCATTATTATGATTTCACTTTAGATTCTGCAATGTTTGCCTTACAAGGTCCAAAAGCAATTGACATTCTTAAAACCATGACTGATATTGAAATCCCAAGTAGTTGGGGTTATTTTGAAACCCAACTTGCAGGTATGGATGTATTAGCATCAAGAACAGGTTATACTGGTGAAGATGGTTTTGAGATAACTGTTGTTGGGACAAAGGATACTATCGCAGAAAAAGCTACTAAATTATGGGAAGCATTATTAGAAGCTGGTAAACCTTTCGGTTTATTACCATGTGGTTTAGGTGCACGAGACACTTTGCGTCTTGGTGGTGGTTTACCTTTATCAGGTCAAGATTTCCATCCTGAATATGATCCTTTTGAAATGGATCTTGGTATTCAAGGAATTTTCATTGATATGAACAAACCATTCTTTATTGGTCAAGCAGCATTAAAGGAAAAATATCCTTCTGTTGGTAGTGATGGTAAACTAACACTAAAAGAAATGACCAGAAAGAGAGTTGGTATAGAACTTCTTAAAAAAGGAATTCCAAGACATGGGTATTCTATTGAAAAAGATGGTAAAAAGATTGGTGAAGTAGCTAGTGGAACAATTTCACCATTAACAGGAAAAGGAATTGCTATGGCTATTCTTCCAATTGAATACACACAATTGGAAACTGAATTATCTATAATTATTAGAGATAATCCTTATCCTGCGAAAGTTGTTACCTATCCTTTCTTCGATACAACCAAATATGGTAGAAAAAGAACTCAATAAGAAGCGATGAAAATATCATCGCCTTTATTTTTTATTCAAATTGTTTTTGAAACTCAAAATTGATTTCTCCGTCTGCTTAGAATCTTTATCTAAATCAGTTAAATGAGCAGCCCAAATTTCTGAATCTTGTATTCTACCGGTAGCTTTGACTGTTTTACCAACAAAAGGTACAAATCGACTCGAGTTAAAATCAACAGAAACAGCTTCCCAAGGGTTAATAGCATAGAGTTTGTATTCTTTGCCGTCATCAGTAACTAAAATGAATTTGTTCATTATTTCTTTTACTACACCAATAACATATTTTTCTTCTATCATCTTAAATCACATCTATCTTGTTATTTAATAAGTTCATCAACCAATCGGTCCATTTCTTTTTCTTCTTTTGCTTTTAATTCAACTATTTGCTTGGAAGTGAGATTTTTAAACTCAATTACTTTTTCTTCAGTTAAAACTAAACGTGGTTTTTCTTTTTTAATGGTTGATAACATATCTTGTAAGCTATCTTTTGATACTTTCTTTTGTTCAGCTTGTAAATGCTCCACTTCTTTAACAGCATCTTCCTTTTCAGCTAATTTCTTGATTTTTCCCTCTAATCTAAAAACTTCTTTAACAGCTCTTTCCAAAATGGCTCTCAAATCATATAGTACAAATTTAGAAGCAAGACCCTCCATAGGGTCTTCACTCTCTGTTACTTCTTTTATCATCTCACGTAAACTATCACCAAGAGATTTACTTTCTTCTAAATCAGCTTTAAATGATTCAAGATTAAATTCTACATCAAGAGGTGATAAAGTATCTTTCATTTCATCTGCAGTTTCCAGCTCATACCCATTTTCAAGCATTTGCATTTCCATATCTATGATATCCTCTGATCCTTCCTCTTGGAATAGGTCCTCTTCACTAGCTCTCTCAAGCCATAACATTTTCCCATCTAATAAAATCAATTTCTGCCTTATAGCTTTTGAGCTCATATTTGGTAGCTCATTATTAAACGCAACTAATTCATCAAATAAAATAGTATAAAGATTATTTTCGATTTCAACCTTTTTCTCTTCTAGAACTTCAGCTTTTCTGGATTTTTTATCTTTCTTATCTGGTTTTTGTTTTTTCTCTTTTTTTGGCAACAAAAAAACCTCAATAATTTTCTCAATAAACAAAGTTTAGTTTGTTTTTGTTCTAATAACTAATGGATATTTTTTTGATATAATAAGCTTTTTTTTCTTCGATATCAATTATAAGAAAGGTATTCTATCAATTATTTATAAGTCTACATTTACTCTAAGAAAAGTTTTATATTATAGGAAATAAAACTCAATTAAAATAATTGGAAACAAGAACAAACAGGAGATATTATTATTGTTCTACCAAGTAGAAGCATTTAGTGATAAGCCATTCTTTGGAAATCCTACAGCAGTCATTTTAGAAGAGTCAGAAGAATCATATCAATCGTCATTTAAAGAAAGTATTGCACGAGAGATGAATTTACCTATAACTGCTTTTGTTTCTAAAAGCACAAAAGCTGATTTTAAAATTGAATACTACTCACCAAAAAAATGTGTACCTTTTAGTGGGCACGCAACTTTAGCTGCTGTATGGTTATTAGCAGAATTAAAAAAAATACCCCAAAATACTCATTCAATCAAAATTGAAACAAGTAAAGGAATATTCCCA
>JAEORM010000307.1 GCA_016840905.1 Candidatus Gerdarchaeota archaeon
CATATTTCTTAAAGAGATACCTCGCAATTAAATGATCGCTAAATTGCTGAAAAGGAAATCGAAAATCAAATCCTTCATCTTTTTTCTTCGTAATTGAGTATCTTGGTATTTTAACAAGCAATAGATTTCTTTCTAATTCTCTAATGAACTGAATGTGGTCTATTGATGAATAGGCATTCTTTACTATAGCAACAATCTGATCTTCTGATATCCTATCATCATTTTGATTCACCATTTCTTCTGCAATCTTTTCAATTACGTTATCCCAGATTTCTCCACCCACACCAGCACCTATCCCGATTTGTTTTGAAATTCTCCTGGTAACATTGTCAACAAATGTCTCAAATATATAGGTTGCCCCCTCATGTCCCCTAAATACTTGCTTTTGTTTCTTATTGCTATTTTTCTTCTCGCGCATTTGAAAGGCCTTACAAAATAAAAGGAGAAAAAGTGGATTCTGAAATTCCGGTGTTAACAGTGGTATTTCAGGAAGCGGCAAATTGAATTCCCGAAAAAACTTGCTCACTGCTTCCCATTCTCGAAATTGAAACCCCTGATGTTCCTCGTGTATGAAAATTTTTCCTTGCCTTTTTGTTAAAACCTCTTCTTCAAATCCTGAACGAATGGTAACTATCAAGGCGACGTTGGGATATTTTTTTAATTCATTAACAATTGTATTTAGATTTTTTTTCCAAAAATCTCTTTGTCGTGATTCGTTTAGAGCATCAATAGCAATAATAGCGCGACATTTTGATTGTTCTCCCGCGCTATTTAATAGACGGAGAAATTGGTTTTTACTCAGATTTAAATCGAGTTGCTTAACAATTTGTGCAAAAGGATCTCTATTCGATACAAAGAATTCCCCAAAAACTAGAACAGCAGGAAGTATTTTTCTACTAGCAATGCGATTTTCTAAAATATCACATAACAAATGTGTTTTCCCTATTCCAGCTTTACCAGTTAAAAGTAATCGGGGACAATTTGATAGTTTTGCCTTATTACTTGATGATAATTCAGCAAAATAATTTAGTTCTTTTTGTATTTCGTATAAATAATGAGTGCTAACGTTGAGTTTTTCAAGAACTGAAGGACGCCCTTCCAGATAGTCTTCTATTTTCTGTTGTTCAATTTTTTTCTTTTCTTCTTCAATATTATCCAAAAGCTTCCAAATAATATCTTCTGCTCTTTGCGCTCGCTGGTTAATCTTTGCCCAATGAATAAAAGTAGTTTTATATTCATTAAGTCTGTGCACAATTTTTAATAGATTAGAAACTTCTCGTTGAAACAATTGATAATTCTCTTTTATTTCTTTGTTATCGTAGCTTAAAGAAATACTACTAAAATCTCGGTTTAATTTTCCTAGGTGCTTTCTTATTGTAAGGTAGAAATTTTCAGTGCGACTTATTCCGTTAAATATATCTGCAATTGGTAAATCAACATTAAGCTTAGGAGTATAACGATGACCAGCCTTTTTCTTAATTTGGCTAAGATGTATATTTTGCCATTTTTCATCTATAAATCTATTTTTTGCCATGTTTTTTCTACACAAGTAAATCAATAAAATGTTCTATACATACATGATTATTCTTTATCAATATTCTAATATGAAATTATTTGATATTATAAACATAAAGAATATTACGCTCAATAATATTGACAGTTGTACGATGAACTGTTACACATACAATAACTATATTCTCCTCCCATTCTCAAATTTACCGTGCCATTTCGGTTGGTAGAGTTCATAGTCACCGCTTTCAAGTAAAAATAGGAATCTTTTTTCAGGTTTTGACTCAGGCCAGTGTCCATAGCTCGCGGGTAAATTTATGGTAGAAGCTAGTAAGGTTTGCCATATGTTATCATCTTTCCAGCTTCCCAGGTTCTTTATTTCATTAAATAATTCGGCCGCGGTTGCTTTGTTCCCGAATTGCTTAATAGCACTCTCTGCAGCTTCTGAAGTTGTTTCTCCATGATATCCCTTTCCTGCCATAATCTCACCTCTTTCTTCTGCGATATACGTACCATAATATACTAAAAACACGATATTTTCTACCAATGACCCAACTTTATCTTTTTGTTTTCTTACATAACACCTCTTTTTATTTCTCCGGATAATGGTTACACTATATCGGAGGGGAGGTAAGCGGATATGGAGACAGATAAAAAGACAGCAGTGACCATCAGGCTCATGAGGGCTGAGGATTACAATGCCGTACTGGAGATCGACAGGAAGTCGCTCAAGGTTTCCCGGCCTGAGTACTACACATTCAAGTTTGAAAGGCTGGTCCAGTCCAAGGATTATGTGCCCATATCGCTTGTTGCCGAGGAAGACGGGAAAGTGGTGGGCTTTATAATGGGAGAACTCTACAGGGGCGAGTACGGCATCGACGAGGAAAAAGCCAGCCTGGATACGATCG
>JAEORM010000308.1 GCA_016840905.1 Candidatus Gerdarchaeota archaeon
ACTGAGTTTGTTTTTTATTATCCAATTCAACATTAAGTGTAACATCTATTCCGAGTTTTTCCAATTTTGGAAATATAATATTCTTAAGAAATGAATAGGTTCCTAGAGAAGTTTCGGAAAATCGGTTTTTAATAAAATCATTAGCTTCTACTATGAGTTGCTTATTTATTTCATCCATTTTTCCAAAGGCACCTATTATCCACAAAAATCGTAGCAATTGTTTTTTTATCTTCTTTAAACGTTCATGTTGAGCAAAAGTATCAGTATCTTTTATATCTAATGAAGAAACTAAAACACTTTTCAAAAAATTATAAAACATCTCAAAATAACGATTATTTTCTAAATACAAGAGCTCTTCTTTTGGATAATCCATAATCTTATCCTTAGTCATCGATATTATAGCTGGTTCAATAATTTTTCCTGAGGGAATCTTTTGCTTTAAATTTTGTAATCGTTTAAAAGCTTCAAATGGTTCAACATAAGTTCTATATTGTGTATCTGTAATTGCTTTTTTGTTTTTCTTTTCTATTTTTTCTTGAGACCATTCATTTCCCTTCAATTCAATAGATTCACAAGGAAATCTTGAACAATAAGCACAATTTTCAATATTAGATTTTATTACACAATTTCGTATTGTACAATTTTTGAATGGTACACGTGTTCCTTTAGGCCATTGATCCTCTGGTATTTGGCATCCAACACAATTTTGAAATGGACCAGATGGAGAATACCCTAAGGTTTCTTTACATCCTTTTTTATATTGTTCATATTCAGTTGTGTTCATTGAATCCTGAACCGCTTTTGACCAAGGACAATTACTACATAGCATTCCGCATTTTGAAATCATTTCAGCCATTTTAATAGCCCCCTCATTTTGCTTAGAATTTTTTTTACAATTAGAAATTCGTTGTGAATATAATTAAGATTTTGTTTGTTCGAAACGCGTCTCCCGTATCACTAATTTTTTCCTTAAAATTAAAAAATTATTTTTATCATAATTATTATTACATAAATTTTTCTTGTAAGAATATTCATAAGTCATTACAAAATTGCACCAATGAATCAAATGAATAAAGAAAGAATAAAGCAAATAGTGTCAATAGTAGCAGCTACTTTAGCATTTTCTGTATTAGTTATCTTTAGTTTAGCAATTTATTACTATCCTGGTGGTACTTATACTGATCCTGATTATGTAGGATTCAATTTTCTGGAAACAACAATAAGTGATTTGGGAAGAACTATTGCTCGAAATGGCGAAGATAATATAATCTCACGAGCACTATTTATGACAGGAATTCTTTCAATGTCTGTGTTATGTGTTATTTTGCACTCACTTTTTGTAACCAATTTCACTGATCGAAAAAGTACTAAAATCTTGAGTATAATAGGTACAATCCTTGGGATAACCCAAGCAGGAATGTACGTTGCATTAGCCTTCTCACCTGTGGATATCGATTATAAAATACATAATAAAATTATATTTTCTGCATCAGGATTCTTAGTTGCAACAACAATAATTTATCTGATAGTTTTTTTCATGAATAAACAATATCCTAAATTAGGAATTTATTCATATCTGATTCTTTTTATGGGAGAATTTGCTTTCATGGTTGCGATAATCGTTGGATCAATTTTACAAGAACCAATACAAGAACATATTCGACGTGCAGGAAATACGACATTCATTTTTCTATCAATTTTAATATATGCATTACAATTTATAGGATTATCAAAATATTACCAACAAAAATTGTGTGTTCAGGAAAATAATGATTCTGAATAAAAAAGAAATATTAATAGGTTTTATAGGATGGTTGATTATAATTGTTTCTTAAATAAAACAACAATATTTTTCCCACCTGTCCATACATTACCATACTCAAAATCTGTTTTTTCTATAATTGGGGTTAATTTTTCAGTAACCAAACAACATATCCATTTCATATTGGTATTTCTTTTTCTAAATTCTTTTAGCAAAGGTAAAACATTCCTTTCATTACCATAAATTATTGCTTTTGAAAAAACTATTTCTTTTGTTTTTGTGCTAGTGATAAACCGATTATTCCAAAAATTAAATTGAATAGAATAATCCCTGCTCCAATAAAGGTTATTAGCTCTAATGAAACTGATTGGGAAATTAAAAGTGATCCTAAAGCTCCACCTATACCAAATGATATGATTCCTGCTATTTGGAAAATTCCTAAAATTGTTTCTTTATTCACTTCATGCCTATGTAAATGTGTATGAATGCCTATCTCTATTCCCCGTTCCCGAATATACTTCAAATTTATATGTTTATGATCATGCTCTGTTAATGCGATTTTTTTACCAGTTTTCAAATGATTCTCAATCATTAATACTTCACTATTTCTTGCTGGTTCCATTAATGCTTCAGCTACCCCCACAATTATAAATGCCCCACCCAATACATAAATTCCAGGTGCTATTGGATATAATATTACCCCAACTCCTTTCATTATGATACTAAGGATTATTGGTAACCAGTTACCAAATTTATCGGCTAATTTGCCAGTAAATATCTGTGAAATACCCCAAATGGCATCTCCTAGAAAGAAGATAATTCCTGTAGCTGCTTCTGTAAATCCATGGTTAGTAAACATTACCAATAGATTTGGTGTGTATAACCCATGTGATAAATCATATAGACTATAAAGTATAAGCATGAAAATAAATGAGGGGATGAGGAATAATTTCTTTAAATCTTTGAAGTGAAAATGATTTAAAGCGATTTTTTCTTTATGTTCGAGTTTTCTTCTTGTTTTAATTGACTGATACAAGCTGATAAAAATTGGAATAATTGAAATAATAACCGCAAATAGGAAGCTCATTTGTAAAGCTGTGAATCTTCCTGAAAGATTCCAAATTTCAAACAAATAGGTTTTCATTAAACCTCCAATCCCTTGTCCTAACGCTGTTCCCAAAAAGATTGCCCCTAACAAAGTTCCTATTCCCTCCGATAAACATTCGTTTGCTTCTGTTGAACAGAGAGTTAAAACAGCAATTGTTAAAATACCATAACCAAGTCCTTCAAAGAATTTTGAAAAAAACATGATTGGATACCAAGGAATTACCGGTAAACCTATAGCTATTACCCAAGAGCTTACTCCTACTAAGAATTCAAATCCTGTTTTATCAAGAAGTTTTGAAAGAACAAAAATCCCTAATAATTGTCCTATTGAAAAAACTGCTGTTGCTAGAGAAACTAATGCCTCATTTCCTCCTAATTCAAGAAATCTGAGTGGATATAAAAATCGGCCAATCCCTAATCCTATTGAGGAAAAAAGTATAGCAAGATAAGAAATGGCTATCTGTTTATTCCGGAATAGAAGGATATTTGGTTTCTTCATATCCTTTCATACTTTTAAGTGTACTAATAAGACTATTGCTTTAATTTTTATGTGTCTTATTTGGTCAATAAAATTCTTAATCTAATCTTTTTACATATATCCCCCAAGTAGCTTCTTTCTTAAATTTAAGCTTCTCGAAAATTTCTAAATACTCTTGCAAATCCCCTATAACATCAACTAAGAAACATTTAGCTTTTTTAATTATGCAATCGTTGATAGTTCTTTCAAGAAGCTGTTTTAAAAAATCATCCTTTGAAGCTTCTAAATAGTATGTTGCAATAGTCTCTCTCTTAAGATGATTTGGTAAAGCATAACTATACCCTTCTATTTTTGAATTCTTTTTTATTACTAGATGATTGACTAATTCTTGTTCACTATTTATTTCAATGATAAAACTCTTAGCTTCTTCTAAAGGCATTTTAAAATTACTCGAAATACGTATAGCGCATTCATCCACATCCTCTTCAAGCTTGAAATTAGTTATATCATTGGTTTCATAGGTAATTGGTCCTTTTGCCAGGTCATAAACATAATAGTATTTGTACCCCATAGGAAAGTCTTGATGAGGTTTAAAGCCGAAATTCTCAACCAATTGTTGACTATTCTTTCTCATAGTAGTTACTCGAGTAAGTAAAAAGCTAATCCCTTTCTCTTTAAGAATGATGATCATTTCTTCTAGTAACAGCTCTGCTACTTCTTCATAGCCTTTTTTTACTCGAGGGATATCAAAGCTTGCTCCAATACCATCTTCTTCCTCAAAATTTGGTCCAAAAACTCCTTCACTGGACCCAATATCAGCATGGATATATCCTACCATTAAATCTCCATCAAAACAATATAATACTGTATCAGGATCAAAATCAAGTTGAGAATATTTTTGCTGAAAAGCTTCTGCTGTAAAATAAAAAGGCCAAATCCATTCCATTGCGTTTTCTTCTGCTATTTTTGCTTGCTCGATTTCGAACCCTGGCTCATATTTTTTAAAACTATAATTTGACACTTTATTTTCTCCAAGACTGTGAATAATCTAGCTTTCTCTTACATATTAAGAGAATCTAATCCTTAAGAAATTTATTTTTTGAAGAAAATTATAAAAAAAAGGAAAAAGAAAGGAATTTACTTCCTAGTTCTTTTTCGACCTGATTGTCGAGCGGCAATAAGCCCAACTTTTGCACCAGGAGGAGCATTTCTCGAGACAGTTTTAGTACCACTACCACCACCATGAGGGTGACTTGCGGCATTCATGTGGCTACCTCTTACTCGAGGATATATGTGTCCTTTTGCATAGTAATGATGTCGTTTCTTTCCAGCTTTCAAGAAAGGTTTCTCAACTCTACCTCCTCCTGCAACAACACCAATTGTTGCACGAGATCGAGGATTGAATTGCTTTAGTTCACCACTGGGCATTTGACAGAAAACTTTCTTTCTACTGTGATTGATAACAGTAGCAAATGAACCAGATGACCGAACCATAGCACCTCCATCACCAGGCCTTAATTCAATATTGTGAATATAAGTTCCATCTGGGATGTTCTTCAAGGGTTTAATTGTACCAATTTGAATTGGAGCATTAGTTCCTTTGAAGATTGATTGACCAACTTGAATTCCTTCTGGAGCTAACAATAAATGCTTGGTACCATCTTGCTCTTTGATGACCATTACTGGTGCACCTCTACCAGGATCATGTTGTAATTCTATGACTTCATACTCAAGTATCTCTTTTGTATAATCATTTTCTGTTAATTGTGGATATTTTACTGGTCCTTTTCGTTTGTGTGTACTGGCTCTAAATTGAGAACCACCACGACCACGTCTTTGGACTAGAATTCGTTTTCCCATGATTGACCACCTTACATTAATCCTAGTGCAGTTGCAAGATCGACTGCATTATTTGTTGGGTGCAATTTAACAATTGCTTTTTTCTTGCCTAAGGGAGTGATTGTAGTATTAATTTTCACAACCTTCACATTGTAGAGTTTTTCTATCGCTCGTTTTATTGTTGGTTTATTAGCTGTTCGCTTAACGATAAAAGCAAGCTTATTTTCACTCTCAATTAATTCAAATATTCGTTCACTACTAAAGGGTGAAATTATGATAGTATAGAGATCTTCGTCAGTACTCATTTCTTTTCAACTCCTATTTAGTAGCTGCAGGCTTTTTAGCACTAGTTGCTGATACTGCTGTGGGTGTTTTAACTTCAGAAGGATATAACTTATCGATGATCTCGATTGTTTTTTCCATCCAAATAGTTAATCGACCTGCATGAGTACCAGGTGCAAGCATTTCAGCATTTAAGTAATTGACATGAACAATATCAACACCAGGAAGGTTTTTCACAGCTTTGCAGAAATTGGATGTCCTGTCAACGATGAATAATGGTCCTACAGGATTCTTATATTTGCGACCGCGACCTTTACCTTGGCCAGCACGGACTTTTCGTCCTTCTTTTGCTCTATTGATATCATTAATTAATCCAATCTTAGTAAGAAGTTCAACAGCATCTTTTGTTTTTACTATCTTATCATGGATTTCATCTTCGAATACTAGTGGAAGTATTTCGAAGTTTTCAGCTTGGTGACCTCTTTTAAGAACGAGATCTTTATTTGCTGTAGAAGCAATAGCACTTCTAATAGCTAATTTTCGTTCTTTCTTGTTTATTCGTTCAACAATGATTTTTTCAGTTTTTGGTGGGTGTGCAACACGACCTCCAACTGTATAGTTAACAAGAGCACCTCTTTGACTTGAATGTGTTCGTCTACCATGAGTTCTTGGTGTTCTAGCAGCACCTCTACCTGGACCCCAACTTGTTGCCACAGTCCAACCAGCTTGGTATTTCGTACCTTTTGGTTGTCTTCTGGTACTTTGAACAGCTAGTACTGCTCGCTTAATGAGATCAGGTCGATATTCTGTATCGAAAACACCTGGAAGATCCACACGTGCCTTTTTAGCTAAACCAATTGCACCATAAATTTTTGCTTTCATTACTTTTTGTCCTCCTACATTTTACTGCTCAATGAAATATTCAAAATTTCAGGGGCAGCTCCTTTTGTTCTATTTCTAATTGGATTTCTCATTGTAATGAGTCGTTTAGCTGGACCTTGTACACTTCCTTTCATCAAAACAAAGTCATTGCGTACTTCACCATATTGCTTAAAGCCACCTGCAGGAGTAATTTTCTCCTCTTTAGTGCCAACTTTAAGAATTAGTTTATTATATTCTGTACGTTGGTGATAACCCATTTGACCTTGATGAGCTACTGTATACATGGTTCTTGCTGGACGCCATGGACCTAGTGCACCTGGTTTACGTTTGACACCTCGAGTCTTATGCTGAAGTATCCTAATACCGAACCGTTTTACTGGTCCTTGAATTCCTTTACCTTTAGTCACACCAATAGTGTCCACAAATTCACCTGGTTCGAAAACAGCATCAACTGTGACTGTTTTTCCCAGCAGGGACTGTGCATATTCAAAACCCTCTTTAATATCTTTGAAACCGATTTTTATTTCAAGGACATCAGGTTTCTTTCGAGGAAGTTTTGCTTCTGTAGGATTCGTTATGGTTATTGCTCTCAATTCATAAATTGACCCAAGACGCTCTTGTAGGGTTTTTAGGCGTGCTTTGGCATCATAGTTTTTAGGGATAAGCATTTTCCTATCTAGTTCTTGTGGAAGATCTTTAATCATTGCTTCTGCAGCAATTTTAAGACCCTCGGGAGTGTAGCGATATCCTCTAATGCCAATCACTTTGAGAGGAGGGCATTCTATTACAGTTACAGGAACAATCCGTTCTTGATTGAACATTGGGCTGTTCTTGCGATTTTCTATGACAGTTATATGCGTCATGCCGGCTTTGAAACCTGCGAATCCTAATAGTTTTGGTTCTGCATTCCAGGATGGCCAGGAACGAATTTTTCCTTTTTGAGTTTTTGCGCGAACGCGTCGGAAGGAAAGGGAACCTTGGTGTGGGGCATTTCTTTTTCTATGTCCCATCTTGTAATCTCCGTAAGATTATTTTTCAAAGCCAATCATTTCTTACTACTTCATTGTAGTAGAATGATTTATCTAGTATTGGAGGGATCGTAGTCTCACTGCCAATTGCTAGTGAACTGGAATCGAATTCTTCTCTTATTTTAATTTTGTTATTGCTTGTGACAATTTTTAATGATTTAATTGTAGAAATAAACAAAAAGAAACAGAAAATTTGGCAATAAACAATCTTATAGTTGAATTCATTAAAATTCAATGCAAAATTTTTTAAAAGCAAAGAGAGGGAGATAGAAATACGTAAAAAATACATAAAAAATACGGAAGATAATTACTATGTCAGCTCAAAGAGCACGAATAAGACTCAGTGGACAAAATACAGATACTTTAGCAAAAATCTGTGTGCAAATAAGTAAAATTGCTGAAAAAACAGGCGTAAGAATGTCAGGACCTATCCCTCTTCCAACAAAAGTTCTTACCGTACCAGTAAGAAAATCACCTTGTGGTAACGGTACTCAAACTTATGAGCATTATGAAATGAGGATCCATAAAAGACTCATTGATATAGATGCAGAAGAGCGAACACTCAAACAAATCATGAGAGTGAAAATGCCTGAAGATATTCACGTAGAAATTGAACTTTCTCGATAACTTGTCTATTGAAGTTTTTATTTAATATCCCAAAAAATAAATGCAAGTGGAGCAGAGTTTGGAAAACTTCCGCTTGTAATACTTCTCCATTTCTAGTTGATAAAAGGGAAAAATCATTTTTGATAATTGTTCTTAAAAGTCTATAAATGGTGCTGGAGAGGGGATTCGAACCCCCGAGTGCGGGAGCACAGTGGTTACCTCGTTCTCGAGAGAAATTCGAGACCACCGCCATACCAGGCTAGGCTACTCCAGCGAATTTAGTGAATTGAATCTATCACTTTAATTAAAATTTTGAAAGATTATATTAAAACTATTTCGTAATTTTATACTAATTAGTGCTTCTGTTGTATGGCAAAAAGGAAGGGTATTTTGGTTTAAAAATCATTATTCGATAAAAAAGATTAAAATCATAATGAAACACAAAACTTTAAAACAAAAGAGTACAAAAAAAGTAAATGCCAATGACCAATCATTGATGCGGAGGTAGCCCAGCCAGGTCAAAGGCGGAGGACTTAAGATCTCTGATCTTGTAGGTCAGAAACTCACTAGGGCCAGTACAATAGGAAATCCTCTCCCGCAGGGGTTCGTGTGTTCAAATCGCGCCCTCCGCACCAAAAATTCTTTTTTAGATATTTTTTTAATTTATTATTCTCTAATTAGCCATCTATATTTCCCATCTTCACCGACAAATAATAACAGCCCACATTTTGGACATTCAGCTATACAAATAAGATAATTTTTTTCTTTCTCAAAATTAATTGTTAAATTTCCTGCATACCCACAATCTTTACACTTCTTCCCCCAAATTGTATTGACCTTTTTTTCTAATTCCTGTTCTTTTTGTGAAACCACTATTTATTCAACCTAATTTTAAATTATGAGAATTTTTTGAAAGATTTTTTCATTCATAATAGTTTAATTTTTTGCTTTTTATTATTTTCTTCTTTTTAATAATTAATCAGCTTACTTCTCATCCTTCAATGTAATTTATCCATAAGCAAATCATATTATTATCATTACTAGAGAAGGAATCAACCTACTGGAGGTTCAGAGAAGAACCTTAGTAACAGGTGGATTATTACTTACTTTCATATCTCTTCATTTTTCCTATTAGAATATTAGAATTTATTTTAATTACTCACAAAAATGAGTATTTTAGGAAAATTTTATGTAATAAATAAATAATTGTAAGCTAATTTTCTAAAAATAGAATATTAATTCATTTGTAGGTGTTCAATGTGGATTCTACTGATAAATATTTAATTGATAAGATAATTGCTCGAGAGGTTTTTGACTCGAGAGGAAATCCCACAATCGAAGTTGAAATGCACACAAAAACGGGACAAAAAGCGCGCGCAATTATTCCTAGTGGTGCAAGTACTGGAGCCCATGAAGCTCTTGAATTGAGAGATGGTGATAAATCTCATTTCTTAGGTAAAGGTGTTTTGAAAGCTGTTAGTAACGTTCAGAATAAAATTTTGCCTAAAATAAAAGGACTTGATGTTCGAGATATCCAAGCTATTGATGATATAATGTTTAAATTAGATGGTACCAAACGAAAATTAAACTTAGGTGCTAATGCTGTTCTTGGTGTTTCGTTAGCTAGTTGTAAATTAGCAGCCAAAGTCGAAGGAATTCCACTTTATGAGAAATTATACCATTTAGCATATGGAAAGAAAGCTACCAAATATCAATTACCTGCTCCAATGGCTAATGTAATTAATGGTGGTAAACATGCTGGTGGGAAACTTGCCCCACAAGAATTTATGTTAATGCCTTTAGGCTTCAAGGAAATAAAAGAAGCTTTACGAGCTATAGCAGAAATTTATGCTAATCTTAAAATAATTCTTAAAGAAAAATATGGCCCTTCAGTTACCAATGTGGGTGATGAAGGAGGATTTGGTTCTCCAGTTGATACTAGTAATGAAGCTTTGGATCTGTTAGTTACTGCAACTGAAAAAGCTAATTATGAAATAGGCAAAGAAATTTGTTTTGCTTTAGATCCAGCTGCGTCTGAATTTTACAAAAATGAAAAGTACCACATAGATGGTAAAACTTTAACTGAAGGTGAATTAGTTGATTATTGGTATAATCTCACTCAAATCTACCCAATTGTGAGTATAGAAGATCCATTTAATGAAGAATCATTTGAAGGATTTGCTGAGTTACGTAAGAAGGTTGCTGATAAAATCCAAATAGTTGGTGATGATTTAACAGTAACAAATACAGATCGTTTACAAATGGCAATAGATAAAAATTCAATAAATTCTTTGCTTCTTAAAATCAATCAAATAGGTTCAATAACTGAATCGATTGCAGCTGCAAAGTTATGTTGGAAAAATAGTTATTCAGTTGTTGTTTCTCATCGAAGTGGCGAAACGGAAGATACAAGCATAGCTGATCTTTCGGTTGGATTGTGCAATGGACAAATAAAAACTGGTGCAATTGCTCGAGGAGAACGAACAGCAAAATATAACCAACTCCTTCGTATCTCAGAATCCTTAGGTAATAAAGCAATTTATGCTGGAACTAAGTTTAGAACTGGCTTCAAGGAATTTATATAAAATAGATTTTTTGGGATAAATATCCCAAAAGAGCTTTTTTTATTGGAATAAACATAGAATAATTGGTGGATCATATTGCATATTAAACGAAAAGACTTGGAGATATTTCTTGAACAACTTGAGAAAATCTCCGAACCAAAAATAAGATTTGAACAATATGCAAGTCCACCCAGAGTAGCAGCAAATCTTCTTTGGATTGCTGGTTTTGATAATGATGATATTTTCGATAAAACCATCCTTGATTTGGGCTGTGGTTCAGGTATTTTAGCAATTGGTGCAGCTTTTTTTGGTGCAAGAAATGTTACAGGTATAGATATTGATTTTGCTTCTCTTGAAGTAGCTAAGGAAAATTCGAGGATATTTGATCTTGAGGATAAATGTACTTGGATATGTATGGCTGCAGAGGATTGTTACATGAAAGGAATTGATACAGTAATAATGAATCCACCATTTGGTATGCGAAAAGAAAGTATCTCGAGAGATAGAATTTTTCTAAATACGGCTTTAACAATTTCATCTAAAATATATTCTATAAATCCTTATGCTGAAAAAACACGTGAATTTTTCACTAAATATTGTAAAGAATTGGAGGCTGAAATTATTTCTATTACCCAAATGGATTTTGAAATAAAACGACAATATGATTTTCACAAAAAAGATAAGCATATTATCCCTGTAGATCTATATCATATAATAAAAAAATAACACCTATTTTTCATATGAATTAGGTATATTGACTTTCTTTATATTGTTCAATTAGATCAAGTTTCATGCTTCGAGACAATTTCTTGAGTTCGATTTCTCGTCTTATAGCTTCTTTTTGGCTCGAGAGAATTTCAACATAAGAGAGTTTGACAGGACGTCTCGTGCTAGTGTATTTTGCACCAATTTTGCTAGAATTATGTTGCTCAATTCGCCTCAATAAATCTTTAGTATAACCTGTGTAAATTGTCCCATCAGCACACGTTACCATATAGACAAAAAATTTCATGGTAAATTCACACTAAAATTGATTTTTCTTCAAATAAATGCTTTGAAGGAGTTAAAAAATATTTATAGGAGTAATAATCTTAATGAAACTAGAAGTTTAATACCAATTAAAGTTGTGTAAATTATGTCAAGAAGAAGATCAAGTCTTAGACGTTCAAAATATGAAATTCTCAATGAAATTCTAAATATCATTTATTATCAATCAGATCTTCCTCTAACTAGAATTGCCCGTGCAGCAAATTTACCTGTTGATCGAGCAAAACCATTATTGATATTTTTACAAAATAGAAATCTAATTTTTGATGATGAAGATGATGGATTGACTGTTTTTAGAATTTCTCCTGAAGGAGTAGAATTTCTTGAATTATTCAAACGTCTCTCGAAACTTGTTCCTCCTGATGAGGAAATAGATGAAATTAGCTAGTTAAATTAATTCAGCTAATTGATTGCATGATTTCTTAGAAAGTAATAAAATTAGTCCCAAGTTTGCATCTGTTTTAGCTAGAACAGTTAGAACAGCTCTCGCAGCAACATCAAGCAAGATGATATAACCATGTTCACCTAGAATTGAGATATTATTAATTTGACCTTTACCTAATTCATTAGTAACTCTTTCAGATACAGAGGAGATTGAAGCTGTCATAGCAGAGATTAAATCTTCATCAGCAGAGCTATCTAAAGCGGAATCGATAGGTAAGCCTTGTGCAGTAACAAGTAAGCACCCTTCAACACCATCATGACCTGCTTTTAATTTGGTCAAGATATTATGAATTTGTTCTATTCGAGAGGACATGATTAACACACACTTATAGGAAACAGATTGTTTGATAAATATATTTTTGCCTAGTGACAAATAACGTACATAAGATGTAATAAATAATAAAAATATCTTGATTAAAACTTTATGTTTTTAGACAAATTGAAGGTAATCGATGATTTTTTTAAAGCTTGCAGCTTTAAAAGTGAAATACTAATAACAAGCTGTATAAAACTTATTAGAATTCGAATGACAGAAAACATTTTAATAAGGTAATTTTATGCACAAGGTATAACGTGTAAATTTCAATCTCAATGAATGACATTCGTACTCTCATCTAGAGGTGTAATGATTTGCAAATTAAAACAAAAAACATGCTTTGGGTAATAATGATTCTTTCAAGTATTATCCTTGGGGAAAGTATAGCGGCAGGTGCAATGCCAACTTCAATACCAGATACTGAAGTAACACCAAATCTATTCCATATAGGACAATTTAACATCAGTATAGTTGTTTCTGAAACAGCTTTCACTCCTGATGAATTTACAGTCAAGGAAAGTGCAACTGTAAATGTAACTATCGAAAGCGTAGATGTTGATCATACATTTTATATTCCAGAGTACGAACTAAATGAAACTATTGCTGCAAATACTACTCATAGCTTTGTATTTGTTGCAGATAAACTAGGTGATTTTACATTTACATCATTAAACTCTACAGGTGAAGGAACAATGTATGTTATTGATCCGTATGTTCCTGACCTCCCACGTCCAGAAGATATTGATGTTCTTCTCGATTATAGCCATAATGATAACTATACTTTGATGGAAGAAAAATATGATACACTTTTTAATTGGACTATAGATGATGCTAAATTTGATATCCTAGTTAACCATAATACTTTCTTAACTGATGAAGTAATGAGTGATCTTGAAGTATTGATTCTTCTTGAACCAAACGAGAATTTAACTGAAAATGAAATACCTGTTGTAAAACGCTTCCTTAATAATGGTGGAAGCATGATTATTGGTGGTTCACCAGATACAGCTTTTACCAATATGTATGAAATAACCCAGCAATTTGGTTTCACATTTACAAATAGTTCAGCTAGATACATCAACGCAACAATTACTGGGAGTCCAGTTGGTGAAAACAACACCTTAGCTGAATTTTTAGTTACAGACTTTACTGATCATCCTATTATTTCTGAAAATCAATATGTTCCATTGACAGATGAAATTGTTTCTAAAATGAAGTACACAGGTACAGTTTTGACATTTAATGCTACTTGGGCAGCAGAACGTCTTGCTTTTGATAACTTAACCGACACAAGGAATTTAGTTGATTGTTATACTTTAGCAACAGGTAATGAATCAATTTTTGCTGATTTTAATGGTGATACCATTGTTAGTGAAAATGAAACTCTTGGTGCAGAAAATACTTTTATTGTTGCAGCTGAATCAGCCTTCAATAGTAGAGTATTTGCTATTGGGTGTGCTGACATCTTTAATATAACAATGGTAGGACGAAATCCTGAGAATTTAATTTTATACCAAAGAGCATTACAATGGGTATCAAGAATGTATTCTATTCTTCAAAGTAGTGATTATACTTTAAGCTCATATGAAGTTTCAAGAGATGACATTATTAATTCAACAATTATCATTAAAGCTCAAAATAATACCATCACAGATTCTATAACAGTTACAATACGCATTTGGCGAAGTGAGAGAATAGAAACAGAATTTGTCTACACACCAATAAATGCCTCTTACTTTGAAGGACAAATCGATACAACAAATATCACAAGAGGAACTGTTTATATTGAAGCTGTTGCTCACAAACGAGGATATGGGTATAACCTAACT
>JAEORM010000309.1 GCA_016840905.1 Candidatus Gerdarchaeota archaeon
TAACTTGATCGTATGTTGTCATTTTCCTATGTCCTCAATAATCTTTTCAACTATGTTAGGCCATGCTCGTAAAAAAGCAGCCTTTACATAAGAACGATTTTCCTCCAAAATTCTATATGTATTTGGTGATGCTGGAGGCACACCATCAGTTTTTAATGGAATTCTTATTCTTAATCCTAATTTTCTTCCCTTACCAATTTCTTCGTAAGGCTCATTACCTCTCATCTTCCTATAAAGTTCACCAGTTTTTTTATAAGTATCAGGATATCTCTTTCTATAAGATCTATCATAAGGTTCTGTTTTTGGTGGTTCTGTAAGAAGTTGAGCATAACGTCTCAATTCACTATCACTAATTGGTCCATATGACATTCTAGCTTTTGCTTCATTGAACATTAATATTAATTCACTCTTCCACTCTTCCTTAATCAACTCAGTTAAATTAGGAAGAATTTTTCTTGGATCATCGCCTATTTGAGCGAGTTTCCATATTTTCATGAATTTATCAATACTAATTCTCTTGTAAGACTTTTTTGTCATATTCCCACAAAAATTGTTTTATTATTGTAGTAAAACTTCCATTAACACTCTTGTTAATATGTTTATGAATACCGATTAATTCGCCTTCGGTAACTTCAGAGTCAAGAATGTTTAATAATTCGGCGTATAATTTTTCCAATTCTAAAGCATTATCATTAACCATCTTAAAGTCATGTGCAACAATCTTACGCCCACTTTTTATCAAAATAGCTTCAAGAAACTCCCTAAACTTGAAATAGTTTAGAGGTTCTTTATTTATTAGCCGTTGTAGATTTTGCTTTAGGTTGTCCTTGATTACTTCCAGTTCTTTGTTGAGGTGAATCTCCCATCGCCCGTGATGGACTATTTATTTCTAAAAATGTTTCTTTCATCTTCTTGGCTTCCTCATCAGTAATATCTTCTCCAATATGTCTCCAAATTGGTGTTAATATTTTTCTGATTTCTTTTGCATCCTTGAAAGCACCAATCTTTGCAGCAATTTCAACTGCTTGTAATGTATCTTTTATACTTTCAATTTTTAATGGAGGCCAATCAATTTTAATATCTGTAGGATCAATACCTTCTTTACCATATGCTGGTAATAATACTTTCGCATAGAATTTTCTTAGGTGTATACCTATAGATTCTCTTTTTCCACGGATAAATCTCAAGTAGCCTTGTTGGACTATATCCGAAGTAGCCTTTTCCCGTCCACTAGCTTCACGCAAAGCCATTGAACCGAGCAAGCCTAAAATAATTTCTTTATTTAAATATTCCAAATAATTAACATAAACATCACTATTTTTTGCGGATTTTGTATCCAAAGTTTCAATTTTAGTATGACCTAAAAATGAACCAACACCATAATTTCTAATCCGTTTTAAAGCCTCAAGATTATATCTTATACCATCATCTTGGTCTTTTGGATCTGTAGGAAAATATCCAGATTTTGGATCTCCTAAATAAGCAATTATGAATGGTGCCCAATACTTTTCAGCAAATTTACGCATGAACCATGTTATCCAGCGTTTATAAACCATTAAATGCATGACACTAGAAACAGGTGGCATTTTAAAGAAGTTTATATAAATGCAACATTGTGGTTCATCAGGTATAATAGTTTGAACCATTTCCAAACTTTTTGGATATATTACATTACTTCTATACCATCTATTTTTATCATTTACATGTTTTGTCGGTATGTTTGCTGTTTGTATGAATCGTCTCCATCCTCTAGTCGCATGAGTTTCTATCTTAACATTTTTCATTGAAACTCTTTGAATGTCAACCTTATGCTCTTCATCATCTTCGTCAATGAAAACTCTCCATAAAGTTTGTGCATCAATAAGATTATCTAACCATACTGTTCCAATAAAATCCTCAATAGTTTCATGTCTTACATTAATTTCATCATTCCATTTAAATATAATATCTTGTGCTTCAGGATCATCTTTAATAGTAACATTAATACCTTCACCTAACAAGACCGCTATTGTTTGATAGGCAAAAGATTGTGCACTATTATCCTTCCAAAAAGTTTCATGTCTATGTGCAAAAGTATCCTCTATCATGGAATATTCCAATTTCTTTAGATCCGCATCAGTAACGAATCTAGACATGTCAATCTCGCCAATATAAGGAAGTTGACTTCTCTTAAAGAAATAATCCATATTAGGTTTATTTACAGCTATTCCACCTTTAGCGTTTATTGTAAACGGATATTGAAACTGTTCAGTACCAACTACACTCATTTTTATAAGTTACCTCTTGGTTGTGCAAATACTGCCACGGGACTAACCCACGGCTTGTGTCTTGATCCCCACGCTAGTAATGCAAGCGCTATTACAGCGTCATCATGCTCTAATTGAACTCCATATTTTATGTAATTCATTTGAGTTGCTTCGTAAGCAAAATTCAAGAGCTGATTAACTAGTATGTTAATATCAACTTCATAATCTGGCGGGATTTGGATCAAGCTTCTTGCAAATATTCCGACAAGATTTTCTATCAAGTCGGGTTTTGTTTTTATATCAAAAATGAATCCTAATCGATTTGATTTGTTTGAGAAAATTCTTCCTCTCCAACCCATTCTTCTCAAGTCTTTATCCATCATTTCAACTACTGGTTCACCCAAACCCGTAGCATCAGGAATGATCCAAATTGGTTGGTAAAACATTGCAATTTCGATTATTTCATCTTTTATATCTTCATATTCCTTACCCTTTTCATCAGCTGGGATGATGTGTAAATAATCTAAAATTAAAACCTCATCTTCATTAGTATGACCAACGGCAATTACTGAATCATCATGAATCTTACCAAAATCGATACCCATCATGTATCGGGTTCCTGGTACTTTCTTCATTATGTTTTGTAATCTTTCATTGGTGCAAGCATCAATCCATGCTTTTCTAAATACTGATTGACCTTCGGGTATGATCTCCCCAAGTAGCTCTTGTCGAGCTAAATCGCTCCATCCACGTCTGTCTAATTCAGCAATGATTTCTTCAATGGGATAAAAGCTACAATTAAAGGGATCTATTGATATAACAGTATAATCACCAGGAGCGTAAAAATAACTCTTACCCTCCGTTATTGTAAGTA
>JAEORM010000310.1 GCA_016840905.1 Candidatus Gerdarchaeota archaeon
CTAATTCTGTGGTCGAGGACATCTAATTCACCGGTCAGCTAGGAACAATGCAAAAATGCGAAAAGCAATTCAGCAAAGATAATTACTCTAAAGAGTAATGTATTCAACTACTAAGGTCATTCTTTTTTCGGTGTTTGTTCAGCGGCAGCTTGCTCAGCGGCTTTTTGAACTGCTTCTTTCACTTCTTTTTCTAGTACCTCCTCAACAGCTTCTTTAGCAGCTTTGGTTGCTACCTTCTTTATTTCTTGTTCAGTTACTTCGAGAGCAGTCTCCTCAGCTATTTTTGAAGCTACTCTCTTACCACTTCTTTCAACAACTTTTTCAGCTGCTTTTTCAGCAACTTCTTTGGCTGCTTCCGTAGCAGCTGCTTTTACAATTTTTTCGGGTTCATCTACTGTATCTGTTTCTTTAATTGCTTCAGTTGCAGCGCGTTTTGCAGCTCGTTCAGTATCTAATTTTACCGCATCTTTAACTATTGTTTCAACTTCATCAGCAGCTTTTTTCGCAGCAGCTTCTGAAGCCTTTTTAATTACACTATCGGATTTCTCTACTAATTTATCTTCAACAACTTCTTTTGCTATTTGTTCTACCTTTTTCTTAGAACCTTCAATTGTTTTCTTGGCAGCTGCTTCTACTACCTCTTTTACTGCTTGTAAATAGACTTGTTTCAATTCAGGATTTTCAACTTTCGCAGTTTTTATCGTGTCTTTAACGACTTTTGTTACAATTTTATCAGCCATTTCTTTTGTAGCTAATTCAGCTGCTTCTGAGGTTGCATCCGAAGCAGCCTTTGAAACAACTTTGGCATGAGCTTTTTCAGCAGCCTTTGTGGCTACATCTTGAGCAGTTTTTAATGAAACTTCTTTTGCTGTTTTATCAGTAACTTCTTCGGTGACCTTACCAACAACTTCATCAACAACCTTTTCAGCTGCTTTTTTAGTTGCTTCTATTTCAGCTTCTTTTTCTTCTACAGCTTCTACTTCCCGCATTTGGAATGCATTACAAGCATCTCTTAAACCTGTGAAAATAATTGTATCACCAGCACGGATTTTAATTCTGCGTCTGGGTTTAAAGTAATGACCGCCAGCACGTTTAATCGCTAAAACGCGGATACCAAATTCATCCAAATAATTTCCTGCTGGAACGGTTTTTCCAACAATTAATGAGGAATCCTCTACTACTTTCTCAAAAATATTCTCAGTTGATTCACCAATAACCAATTCTATTATAGGATGAGATGGAAGTTCCGCTAGAACAATTTTAGCTATTTGATTAGCATAGTCAGAGATATTTTCTGTGGCTTCTACAATTCTTATCAAACCTTGTAAAGAGGAAAGATCTTCATTAGTGGTTTTTGCTAAACGTAAAATTGCTACCTCAGCTTTATTTCTAATCGTATCCACACGTTTCTCCATGTTTGAAACAAGTTGTGCAAGCTCTTTATTATTATAAAGAACAGCCCCATAAGAAAGATCGACCATAACTTCACTGGTATCTTTTAGGGCAATCATATAATCAACTATTGAATCTGCTAGAGTTTCAGATTCAAGATCATCTTCGTCATCTTCAGGAGCAGCAATTTCCTCTGCTGAACCACCTACAAGTAATTTTAACAAACTAATACCAGAAATTGATCCACTAGCTAAAATTACATCACCTGATTCCAAAATTGATTTTTTATCAGGAATGATTTTCCATTTCCCTTCTTTTCTTAAAGCATAAATGGTAATGGAATAATTCATTTTTTGAATGACATCTGATATTGTATAACCTTTAAGGATTGATTCATCAGAGATTTCTCCACGCATGAGATCTCGTGCAACTTTTTGTGAAAGCTCTTTAATGGAGGGATGAACGATAAATCCTTTTAATATTACATTGGCAATATCTGTGGCTGAATTAGCAATATCTGTACTGGCTTGCCCTAGAACCAATAATGGCAAAGTTGCTTGAGCGTCTTTTCCGTCACGTACAGCAACCTGCAAAGACATTTTTAATAGATAATCCAAATTCACAACTAAATCCCTAAGTTCTTTTATTTCTTCTGCAAGACCTTTATCTTCATAGATTAATGATGAATAAGCTAAATCAACAATAATACTACAGAGGTCTTTTATTTGTTTAAGGGCATCTTTTGCAGATATAGGTTCATATGCTACTTTAGGCATTTTTACTTCAACTACAAGATTTTTTTAGAATTCATAATTTTAACACTATAAGTATTTTTTCTCTTAAATTTTTTTTATTTTTTTCCTATTATATCTTAAATGAGGATACTTAAAATGAAATAATTTGTTTAGTGTTAGCTTAGTACGTGTGGAACTTCTTTATAATCCTTTTCAATTAATAGGTTTTAAGGTAAAATTAGGTGGAAGTAAAAGTTTCGCCATTTTTAGATGAATTATAGCAGCCAAAAATTACTGAAATTTTATTCCAAATAGTCTCTGTTGTAGTAAAAAAGGTATGATATAATTTTAGGTTGATTAAAAATTCTTTATCTGATGTTCTGATAATGAATTCTTCAGGTTTATCATCAGCATCTCTTTTTATTAACTTAAATTCAATGATAGTTTTCCAAGGAATGGAGATTAACAAATCAACCTTTTTATTTTCAATTATGATGCCTGATTCACCAAATGTTATTGTATCAATGGGTCTTTTTATTCGCAAATATAATCGATAGGGAATATAGACTATTGCCCAAAAACTAAGAAGTAAGATAAAAGGCAAACTTATGTAAAGAACCATACTTCGAAAGTAAAGGGCAAAAAATAACACTACCCCCAGCATACTTATTGAAATGATCAAATAAAGAATTATACTCCCATAACCTTCAGGACTTATTTCATAAGTAGAAGATTTTTCAGTTGGCATAATATCCACCCATTAGAAATTCCCAGATGTATGTAAATGACAAATATGATTTAAAAATTATTAGAAATAAAAAATATTATTGAAAGAAAAATTAGAGAAGAAAAGGAATTAGTGCTTTTCGATTCTCTGGATAATCTTCAAAGTTTTCTTTATACCATCTATGATGGGAAATTGCTCGTGGCAAAAGGTTCGCTGTAGTCCAAAATGTGAAATATACACCTGCTATTGACCAAGTCAATACAGCCCAACCCATCCATTCTAAGATTTCACCAAAATAGTTAGGACAGGATAAACGTTTGTATAAACCACCACTAGGAATTTTATATCGTTCTTTATCTCCTGGCTTTCTTAAATTCCTTAAAATGTGATCTGATTGTTTATTAATAAAATAACCAAAAACAAAGATAATAAAACCTACTATGAATTGTGGTGAATAAAGCCATTTTATATCATAAATGGCATTTGAAATTGGGAATAATAAAGGTTTGCCGACATAAGTATCGGTTGAGAATAAATAGAGCCATCGTCCTTGGATATAAGTATTAATCAAGTTAAAAACAAAACCCATTAAAATTACCGTAACAGCCATTTTTTTACCATTTCTAATTCTAAAAGGATAGATGAATACTCGATGAGCAGAATGAGCAAGCCAAATACCTAAAAAGATTATATGGGTTATGCTAGTTCTTTTTTCACTAACCAAATAACAGATACCCATGATAATTACTGTCGGTACTTCCATGATAAACCAACCTAAGTGACTATTAATACGGGGGCCCCATTGTTCAGTACTATGTCGCCCATAACCAGCTGTTATAAAGAACAAAACAACAAAAACAATTATAGCTACACCTAATGAAACCAGTAATAAAATACTGTACATTAAAGGTTCGTTTGGAAACCACGGTTCATTACTCATAGATGTTATCGACCTAATAGATAGTAGATAGTTGTAATAAAAATGATAATTTTGCACTATCATTTTTTGAAGTGAAATGCCAAATCACTTCAAGGACTATCTCTGTTATTTGTATTTTAAAAGCAAATCTTTGAATTTAAAGATTTCTTAAACTACCTTTCAATATAATTTTCTTAAAAAGACTTTTAGTAATCAAAGAGAAATATTATTTGGGTCTGTTCAAACCTTAAGTTACACTGAGAACAAGGTTTAGCCCTTCTATGAAGTGTGAAGAGTCATGGACGGACCTACAATTTTAGACTATTTTTTGCTTTTTCAATATTATTTTGAATAATAGTTTTTGCTTGGGGGTTAATCTCAAAACCAAGATAGTTTCTATTAAGCTTTATACAGCAAACTGCTGTGGTGCCATTTCCCATAAATGGATCTAAAACAACATCATTCTCTTGACTCGAATATGATAAAAGCTTTTCAACTAGTTGCTCAGGTAATTTTGTAGAATTCTTCTTTTCACCAGGTAAATACTCGCGTTTAATCTCCCATACATCTTCAGGATAATTATCAATTTTATTAAAATAATATTTCTTAGGATTTTTGACTACAAACAGAATATGGTAATGACTAGTAACATATTTCTTTTTAGTAAAAACGCCGAATTGATATTTCCAAATTAAATGATTTATTGTTTGAAAACCAACTTCATCAATTGCTATTAGAATATCTTTCAAATTTGTCCAGCCAGAAAATATGTAAGCACTACCCGTTTCTTTTAAAATAGGGAAAATAGCTTTAATCCAAGCTTTTGTAAAATCAGAATAATTATCTTGAGAGATTTCATTATACCCTTTAACAACAAATTCGCTTTTTCGATTATATTGATTCCCTTGATCATTAAATTTTATCCCAAATGGTGGATCAGCAATTATTAAATCAATAGAATTTGGAGCAATCCTTTCAGGTATTCCAGTGATACAATTCTCGTAATAAATAATATTCGTGTTCACTATTACACTAACCCACTTTCTTGCAACAAAAATAGTAAGAATTCTAGTTATACATAATACTTTCGGTAACCTCTCTAGTCTTTGCTCTTAATGAAAGGTTAGTTTGTGTTTATAATGTTAAAAGAGAATGTTAAAGAAATAATCAAAATAAAGACAAGACTTTATTTGAGATTATTATCATTGATGGTCAAGTGATAATTACTGCTTGATTATAATTAAAAATATACTATGGTTGCTTAAAACCATTAGTCTTAAAGCCAAATACTTGTCGAGGATTAAATAATTTTGACTTCCGAGGATATACATGAAAACATCATAATAAAAGGTGCTAAACAACACAATTTGAAAAATATTAGCCTAGAAATACCTAGAGGTAAATTGGTTGTTCTAACTGGTGTTTCAGGTTCAGGTAAATCCTCACTTGCTTTTGATACGATTTTTGCGGAAGGACAAAGAAGGTATATTGAATCATTATCTGCTTATGCTAGACAATTTATGTCTCAAATGAATAAACCAGATGTTGATTCAATTGAAGGATTATCACCAGCAGTATCAATAAGTCAAAAAACAACTAGCTATAATCCCCGAAGTACTGTAGGAACTGTTACAGAAATTTATGATTTTCTGAGAGTTTTATTTGCTAGAATAGGTATCCCACACTGTCCTAAATGTAATGTGGAAATTAAAGCTCAAACAGCATCGAAAATTGTAGATCAAATCTTAGAAGCATATGCTGACAAAGAAATAATGATCTTATCACCAATCGTACAGGATAGAAAAGGAGAATATCAAAAGGAGCTAAAAGCTTTAGCTGAAACAGGATATATAAGAGCAAGAATAGATTATGAGATAAAACGTTTAGATGAAATGACAGATGAGGAAATGATCCTCTCAAGATATTATAGACATACAATTGAGGTTGTTGTAGATCGTTTAACAGTTAATCAAGAAGATAAGAGCAGAATTGTAGAAGCTATAGAACAAGCAATCCAATTATCGAATGGTTTAGTTGTTATTACAACAGCTGAAGCAACGCAAAAGAAAAGAAAGTTGGCAGAAGAGAAGAAGCCTAAGAAGGAAAAAGAAGAGGAAGAGATAGAAGAAGAAACTATCCATCATAGTGATGATGATTTAGAAAAATTATTTTCAATACATTTAGCTTGCCCAATTTGTGGTATGAGCTTTCCAAAATTGGAACCTAGAAATTTTTCCTTTAATTCCATTCATGGTGCTTGTACAACATGTAATGGTTTAGGCACAACAATAGAAATCGATCCTGACCTTTTGATAACTGATCGAAACCTTTCCATAGCTGATGGAGCTTTTGCTGATTATGATTCACAGACAAAACGATTTAGAATTACTAACATGCGATTAACAAGAATGAAAGCTTTTGTTGAAAGTTTAGGCTTTACAATTAATACACCATTGAAAGATATCACAGAACAGCAATGGAATGATTTCTTCTACGGACCTAAAAAAACCATGCTTGTAGATTATGATTTTTCTTGGTCTGATGCGAGAGGAGGAGTAGGACAGGGATCTATTAAACTCAAATTTAAAGGCATTAATACACTAATAATGAACCGTTATAAACAAACAAGATCTCAATATATAAGGGGACGAATTGAAGAGTATACTATACCTGTAAAATGCTCTGTTTGTAATGGATCAGGATTGAAAGAAGAACGTAGATCAGTCTATTTCAAAGGAAAAAAAATATCTGAATTATCTGAAATATCAGTTTCACAGTGTTTAGAATTCTTCAGAAATATTAGACTAAAAGGAGAGGAAAAAGAAATTGGTCAAAGCTTGATCAAAGAAATAATTCTAAGATTACAGTTTTTAGTTAATGTAGGTTTACCATATTTAACACTTAATAGAAGAGCAAATTCTTTGTCAGGGGGAGAAAGTCAGAGAATTAGACTAGGAACACAAATTGGTTCAAGCTTGGAAAATGTTTTGTATATATTAGACGAACCAAGTATTGGTTTACACAATAGAGATAATATGAAGTTAATTAGAACTTTAGAGAGCTTACGAGATAAAGGAAATACTGTTCTTGTTTCAGAGCATGATATAGATACCATGCTTGCGGCAGATTGGTTAATTGATATTGGTCCTCAAGCAGGTAATTTTGGTGGTGAGGTTATTAGTGAAGGACCTCCTTATGTAATAGCTAATACTCAGCAATCAATAACTGGACAATTTCTTTCAGGTTTAAAGGAAATAAAGATTCCAGACGAGAGAAGAATTGGAAATGGTAAGAAATTAACTATTATTGGAGCTGCTGAAAATAATCTAAAAGGGATTGAAGTTGAGTTCCCACTAGGATTATTTATTTGTATAACTGGGGTTAGCGGTTCAGGTAAAAGCACCCTTGTAAGCGAAATATTATGGAAAGCCCTTGCGAGAGAACTTAATAGAGCTAAAACAAGACCTGGAAAACATACAAAGATTTTAGGTGTAGAACATCTAGACAAAGTTATCGAGATAGATCAATCACCAATTGGATATACTCCTCGATCGGTTCCTGCCACTTATACCAAAGTTTTAGACTTAATCAGAGATTTCTATGCAACACTCCCTATTGCAAAAGCTCGAGGTTTTCAAAAAGGAAGATTTTCATTCAATACTAAACAAGGTCGTTGTACTGCTTGTAATGGCTTAGGTTATAATAAGATAGAGATGCAATTCTTACCTGATATTGAAGTTGAATGTGAAATTTGTGAAGGTAAACGATTTAGCGCTGAAACTTTGGAGATAAAATATCGTGATAAGAATATTTTCCAAGTATTAGACATGACTGTAAATGAAGCTTTAGAGTTCTTTAAAGAACATCCTAAAATTGCTACCATTTTACAAACAATGCAAGATATTGGATTGGATTATGTAAAACTTGGACAATCATCAACTACCTTAAGTGGAGGAGAAGCTCAAAGAATAAAAATCTCGAGAGAATTGAGTAAAAGAGCAACCGGAAGGACTCTCTACATTTTAGAAGAACCAACAGTAGGCTTACACTCTTATGATGTTAATAAATTATTAGCTGTTTTAAATAGATTAGTAGAAGCTGGTAATACAGTAATAGTAGTAGAGCATAATTTAGATGTTATCAAATGTGCTGATTGGATTATCGATTTAGGACCAGAAGGAGGGGAAGAGGGGGGAAGAGTAGTTGGAGTAGGTACCCCAGAAGATATTGCTAGAAATGTAAATTCCTATACTGGTTTAGCTCTTCAGAAAGCATTATTCCATAAATTAACTGTAGCTCCTTCTGCAATAGGGAATGGTACGAAGAAATCGCATGCCAAACCAAGCTCTGATATCATCATAACTGGAGCAAGTAAAAATAATCTAAAGAATATCAATGTAAACATTCCTAAGAATAAATTAACAGTAATAACAGGTATATCAGGATCTGGAAAATCATCTTTAGCATTAGATACTCTTTTTGCGGAAGGTCAAAAACGATTTGTTGAATCACTTTCAACTTATGCTCGGCAATTCTTAGGGAGATCAGATAATACAGAAGTTGAGAAGATTATCGGTTTATCTCCAGCTATTGCTATCGACCAAAAATCAGCAGGAAGAAACCCTCGATCTACAGTAGGAACTGTTACAGAAATAAATGATTATTTAAGATTATTATTTGCTACAGTTGGTATTCCTTATTGTCCAAAATGTGGTAAAGATATTAGCCCTCTAACCTTACAAGAAATGGTAAAAAGAACATTAGAAATGGAAAAGGGGACAACAATCAGAATTATAGCCCCATTAGTGAAAAACTCAAAAGGTAATTTTAAACCATTAATTAAAGAATTGATTAAAGAAGGGTTTACAAGAGCTATAATTGATGAGAAAAATGAGATTCTATTAGAGGACATTCTTTTTACTGGAGAAGGAGATAATGTTCTTACAAAGGAAAAAGATCATACCATAGAATTAGTTATTGATAGACTTGTAATAGATGATGATATCAGGGAGAGACTTTTTGAATCAATTGAAACAGCATTAGGAAAAGGAGAAGGTGTAGTAACCATAAGAGCTAACGGTGATAAGATATCATTTAGCACCAAGAAATTATGTTTTGATTGTGGTGTTACATTACCAGATAAATTTTCACCGAAATTATTCTCGTTCAACGCTCATACAGGAGCTTGTGAGAAATGCGCTGGATTAGGGGTAATCAAATCAATAGATCCTAAATTATTCATCACTGATTCAACTAAGTCTATTAAACAGGGAGCAATAGGTCCGATAACTGAAAATAAAGATGAAGGCAATTGGATGTTGTCTCTAATAAAAAGTATAGGGGAAGAATTTGGTTTCACACTAAACACTCCAATAGAAGACTTCACAAAAGAACAACTACAAGTTTTGCTTTATGGAACAGAGAAAAAATTCAAGCATGTAAGGGATATTAAACGATCAACCTATTCGTACGTTTATGAAAGAGAAAGAGATTTTAGAGGATTAATACCCATCTATGAGGAATGGTTGAAAAAATCTACCTCAATGTGGTGGATAACATGGATGGAGAAATTCATCCGAACCCAACAATGTCCAGATTGCTCTGGTGCTCGTTTGAAACCAGAAGTACTTTCAATTAGAGTTGGTGGATTAAATATATATGAAGTAACCAAATGTGCTATTTCAGAAGCAAAAGAATTCTTTAGTAATCTTACTTTTGGTGGGTCACAACAAGTAGTTGCTGAAGGGATTATAGAAGAAATTTTAGAACGCTTAAAATTCTTAGATGAGGTAGGATTAGATTATTTGACATTAGATAGAGAAACTCGCACTTTATCTGGTGGTGAAGCTCAAAGGATTAGATTAGCAACACAAATAGGAAATAAACTTGTAGGAGTTCTCTATGTTTTGGATGAACCAAGTATTGGTTTACATCCTCGAGATAATGCAAGATTGATTAGAACTTTAGATGAGTTAAGAGATTTGGGGAATTCAGTAGTTGTAATAGAACATGATGAATCAACTATCAGAAATGCTGACCATATAATTGATTTAGGGCCAGGAGCTGGGGTAAATGGAGGACAAATAATTGCTCAAGGAACATTACAAGATATTCTAAAAAGCGATCAATCGAAAACTGGTAGATATTTGAGTGGCAAAGATAAAATAGAGATACCTAAAAATCGCAAAATAGGAAAAGAATTTATGACCATTACTGGGGTAAGTCAAAACAATCTTAGAAATATAGATGCTCGTTTTCCATTAGGGGTATTGAATTGTGTTACAGGAGTAAGTGGTAGTGGGAAGAGCTCTTTAGTTGTAGAAACATTATATGCTGCACTGGCAAAAGAATACCATCGAGCTAAGTCTGAAGTAGGGAAATATAATACAATAAATGGTTTGGAACATCTCGATAAAGTTATAATGATTAGTCAGGACCCCATAGGGAGAACTCCAAGATCTAATCCAGCAACTTATACAGGATTATTTGATCACATTCGCAATTTGTTTGCACAACTCCCAGAAGCAAAAATGAAAGGTTTTACCATAAATCGATTTTCTTATAATAATACTCGAGGTCGTTGTCCTGTTTGTAATGGTCGTGGGACAAAAGAAGTGGAAATGCTATTCTTAAGTAATGTTGAAATTATTTGTGATGAATGTAATGGTAAGCGATTCAATCAAGAAACATTAACTGTGCGATATAAGGGTAAGAATATAGCTGATGTATTAGATATGACTATAGAAGATGCTATACCATTCTTTTCAAATCAACCTAAGATAGTCAGTACTCTTGAAGTAATGAATGATGTAGGATTAGGATATCTACAATTAGGACAATATGCCACAACTCTATCTGGTGGTGAAGCACAAAGAGTAAAGCTTGCTTCAGAATTATGTAAACCTCAAACTATGAAAACACTATATATTTTAGATGAACCAACAGTAGGATTATCAGCCTATGATGTTCATAAGTTATTGAACATATTAAACAAATTAGTAGATAGTGGGAATACTGTTATTATCATCGAGCATAATTTGGATGTTATTAAAAGCGCAGATTGGATCATTGATCTTGGTCCTGAAGGTGGAGAACGAGGAGGTAAGGTAGTTGCTGAAGGAACTCCAGAGGATATCAGTAATAAAGCAGAATCTATTACAGGGAGCTACTTAAAACAGGTATTAGAGAAAAATTAGTAAAATTATCTCGTTAATACTTTTAATTATCTCTCGAGTTTATAGTTTTATATAGAAAAAATCATTATGTAATTTAGAATAATCAGAGGATTTTGTATGGACAACATTGAAATAAAAAAAGAAAAAATCAAAGAAGAAATTATTTCCATAGAAAATGATGATAGTGAACACTTTGTCGAACACGAACCTGCATGTCCTCATTGTGGTAGTGAAAATGTTTTTGGTATATCTCGAGTGGTTGGTTATTTTAGTGTTATAGAAAATTGGAATGCTTCAAAAAAAGCAGAACTAAAACGAAGACAAAAAGGCGATTATTGGTTCAAAGAAGAAAAGTAGTTCAAAAGTTAGCTACTCTTTTGAACCATAATAGGTAAACATATTTACTTTTGCATCAGCTGCTTTCAAATAAGCCCAAAGTATCCCTTTGTGTAATGTTATATGTGTAATAATTTTTGGTAGAAAATGGCTCCAACTTTTTGGTTCAACGTTAGGTTCATAAAAAGGCACTAGGTTTTTCTTATTGAAATCTTCATCAGACATTTTTTTGAAATATTCTTTCAAATATTTACAACCAGTATCATAAACTTTCAAGATTTCATCGATAGTTTTACGATTAAGCTCCAGCTCCATTTTATGAGCCTTTTCACCAGAATCTAATTCCTTAGAATAAATACCAATATCAATTCTAGGTATTTGAGCAATATGATTAGCTAGGTCAAGAACTGATCGTGTCTCTTTGGTTAATTGGTAATCTAATGATATTTCTTTTATCTTATTTAGAACTACTTTAGCTTCTGCTGCTTCTTCGTCGAAAAATTCTAATAAAATGGTTTTTATGTTTGTCATGAATAAACTAAGGTCTGTTATTAAATTAAAATTATTGTAAGTAAAACAAAGAGTTACTTGTAATAATTTAATGCTACAAACATTTTAAAATTAATAATCCAAATCATAATTAGCGAGTGCGTATATAATGACAAATTTAGATATCTCTATCAGAAGATTTGCCGAATCAGATAAAGTTGATTATGCAGAAATCTGCTGTTGTCATAATCCTGAAAGATATTTGAGATTCGATCCAAATTTAAAGAAATATTACGGTTGCAATGGGTGTAATCAAGAATTCCCTTGTGCACGATTACAGATAAACAAACATAAAATAACCATTCTCTCAAAGAGTAGAAGGCTTCTTGATCCATATTTTGCAATGAAGAAAAAAGAACCAATAGTTAGAAAAACAGCTTATGACCAAACACTAGACAAATTCTTCGCTGAATGATAGCCTTCTTCATCTATTTTTTCGCAAATAGTGGTAAACAGAACTCTAAGCTAAATTCCTCATTACAGTTTGTGCATCTATATGTGGCATTTAGTGTTTCACATTTTATTCCTTCTTCAGTAGAAAGAGAAATGGTATAATTACCTTTAGAGCACTTCCCACATTTATCTGGAATAACCAGCAGAATATTATTGTCTTTAATAGTAAAATTCTTGATGTGATAATGATCAATATCAAAAAAGGTTATTTCTTCAAATAAATCATTGAAGAAATCAATTGTTTTCTGGCTTCTGGTTTTAGCTAAAGTTCTACCAGATTCGGTATATAAGGTAAAAGGAGCCATTGAAACATAGGTTAATTCTCTACTTAGACTTTGCATAATTGCTTTACTTAAATTAATCCCTCTTAAAGCTAATTTCGTAAAGAAATTTGAAAGTCCAAATGTACCCAATTTATCAAGCCGATCAGCATCATGAACAATTTTACAATTTATTGAACAGGTTAATTTTTCATTGTATAGTGCTGTTATTGCTGTGATGATTTCTGTAATCGTTTCATTTGGCACCCCTTCTTCTTGTAACAAGCGCTCAGCTATAGTTGCAGAATGTTCCTCCTCAGGTATCTTATCTTGATGATATTTACCTAAAACAAATTTACCAGCATCATGTAATAACGCAGCAGTGGTAGGAATGAATGGATCAACCCCTTCTAACAGGGCAAGTTTGTAGGCAATTTTTCCCACCCGGTATGAATGATCCCACAAGAAATCAGTTTCATACTTTGGTTCTTCTTTATTAAAAGAAGCTTCAGCTTCTTGTATGATTGATTTTGCTTTTGCAAGGAAATCTGGTGCTCTTTCTTTGAATAAAGCATTGAAATTTTGTGTTTGGTGATTTTTATCAGGCAAATTCATCCGCTTCTTCAAACTCTTGATTCTATTTTTCATTTCCGGAAGTGATTTTATAGATACTTTATCTGAAACCTTCATTATATCTGCAAATGTATGAAGTTCAAGAAAACTTATCCCTAATTTATCCCAATTTATTGCTTCCTTCTCACAGGTATCAATATATAGATTTGTTATTGAGGAGAAAATACTTTCTTGTTCATCAATGAATTTCATTGGTAAGGATTCGATAATAGTATTAAGGAGTATTCCAGCATGAAAATACATCTGCTTTTCGACTAAATCAGTTACTAGTTCTCTGCTTTTATTCAATATGAATTTATTAGGTTCTAAGAAATAATTCTTTGCCAAAAAGGCTGATAAGTCTTGAATTAAATCTATATCAAAACTATTTTTTACGGGTAAAATTTTTCCGAAATTAACTGTATTATTTTCCGGAATAGCAACTTTATCTATTATATTTTGTAGATCCAAATGACTATTTATACTCATTAAAAGAATGTTTGCTAATTGTTCATTATTTGTGTCAATTGGTAGAAAATTTATTGAAGGTGCTGCACGAATTATGTCATCCGCACGACTCCTTTTAATTGAACCTAGAAAAGAAACATATTGGCGAATTTTC